>JAOPXA010000268.1 GCA_025965395.1 Nocardioidaceae bacterium
TCACCGAGGCGACGAGCCAGCGTCAGGAGCTCGAGGGTCGGCTTGCTCACCTTGCCGTCGACGTGGTCGACGAGTACGAGAACTTCAGTCATGTCAGCTTCTCCCTATACGAACTTCTGCGAAGCGAGGTACGCGACGAGCTTGACGCCACCGTCACCCTCGTCGGTCACGATCTCACCAGCGGTGCGCGGCGGACGCTCAGTGAAGGACTCCACCGTCGACCACGCGGCGTCGAGGCCGACGAGTGACGGATCAATGCCGAGGTCCGACAACGCCCAGTGCTCGACCGGCTTTTTCTTGGCGGCCATGATGCCCTTGAAGGAGGGGTAGCGAGCTTCACCCGTCTGGTCGGTGACGCTCAGCACGAGTGGGCCCGTGGCCGTGATCGTCTGCGTCGCCAGATCGCCATCGCGACGGATCGTGACCGTGGCACCGTCGACCGTGATGTCCGAGCCAAGCGTGACCGCCGGAAGGCCGAGTCGCTCAGCAACCATCGACGGAACAACCGACATACCAGCGTCGGTCGACGCCATGCCGAAGACGATGAAGTCATAGTCGAGTTTCTTGATGGCTTCGGCGAGCACCAGCGAGGTGGCGATCGCGTCGGAGCCATGAATGGCGTCGTCCTCTACGTGGACACCTGCGTCGGCACCCATTTGGAGAGCCTTGCGGACCGCATCAGCGGCCTGGGCGGGTCCGACCGTCAAGACGGTCACTTCACCTTCGCTTGCCTCGACGATTTGGAGCGCCTGCTCCACCGCGTACTCATCAAGCTCGGAAAGAAGTCCGTCGACGCCAACGCGATCGACGGTGTTATCGGAAGAGAATGTGCGGTGAGCCGTAGCATCCGGCACATACTTCACAGCGACAACGATTTTGGCCACGAGGCCCCTCCTGGGAATCAACTGGGGCGCGACATCATGGTGATATCGCGACAATCTTGGGATTGCCAAGGGCTAGCCTGCCACTTGTCCAACGCGAGCATTTAGGCGACCCTTGCTACCGGTCATGTTACCTAGGCGTAACAGATCCGGCCATCCCTACGACAGTGGCATGGCTCACACCAGCACAGCAAGCCGGCCAGTCTGCCGCACGCGTCAGCGTCAGACTTCCTCGTCCGATTCTTCCTCGAGCAGCTTGTAGAGGGGGTCAATGGCCGCAGCGATGGCCTTGCGTTCGGACCGGGTAAGGCGGGCGAGGCGTTCCGCGTAGAAGCCATCGTGTGACTCGATGTAGGCGGCGAGGAGCTCAGCTCCAGGCTCGGTGACCTCGACGTTGACGACACGCCTGTCCTCCACGCCAGGCACTCTGCGTACGTGTCCCAGTTGCTCGAGACGACGAATGCCATCGGTCATGGAGGGCATCGCCATGCCTTCAATCTCGGCCAGCTCCCCCATACGTACGGGGCCGCGCGAACGCAGCGTAAGAAGCACCGACGCTTGTGTCTCGGTCAGATCTTCCTTGTTGGCCTCTCGGCGCTCGACGTGGTTAAGCCTGGAGACAAGGGGGCGGAGCCGTTTTGCGAGGGCATCACTATCGGACATCGACATTATTTTGGCAGTCTAAGCATTTTGGATGGTCAGGGGCAACGACCGACACGGTCCGCGTCCCGAGACGCGGTTCACTTGCCCTGGAAGACTGCCTTGCCAGGACCGTGCTCGACGAAGGAGGCCATGCCGTTCTTCTGATCCTCGGTGCCGAACAGCAACGAGAATTGGATGCGTTCGATCTCAAGGCCTGTCGCCAAGTCCGTCTCGATGCCTCGGTCAATTGCTTGCTTGGCCGCACTGATTGCCATCGACGGGCCGCCTACGAACTGCTTCGCCCAAGCGACTGCCTCGTTATAGACGTCTGCAGCGGGGAAGATCTTGTCGACCAGCCCGATCTCGAGCGCCTCGGTGGCTTTCACGAACCGACCGGTCAGAATCAGGTCCTTGGCTTTCGATGGCCCGATGAGGCGTGTGAGCCGCTGGGTACCGCCGGCGCCGGGGATGATGCCCAGCAGGATCTCAGGCTGACCGAGGGTGGCGTTGTCGGCCGCGAAGCGCAGGTCCGCAGCGAGGGCGAGCTCGCAGCCACCACCGAGCGCATACCCGGTGATCGCCGCCACAGTGGGCTTCGGGATCTGTGCGACGGCGGTGAACGCGGCCTGGAGTGCATGGGAGCGGCTGGACATCTGGGCCATGCTCAGGGCTGCCATCTCCTTGACGTCCGCGCCTGCGGCAAACACCCGCTCCCCGCCGTAGATGACCACAGCGGCGACATCGTCACGCGCCGTGGCTTCGGCGGACGCTGCAAGAAGTTCGTCCTGCACCTGAAAGTCCAGTGCGTTCATCTTGGGACGATCGAGCCGGATGGTCCCGACTCCGTCGGCCACCTCGAGGTTCACGAATTCACCCATGGTTTGCTCCTGCTCCTTGCTCGTCGACATACGGCTTGCAGCCTAGTGCAGGCCTCTCACGCGCCCTCACCGACGCGGTCGCGAGACTATGGCGTGGCACGATGGTGGGTGTACCCAGTGCTCGACGCGAAAGGTCGCACCGTGACGCAGTCCGCGCACAAGATCGTCGTCGGATTCGACGGGTCCCCCGGAAGCTTCGCGGCGGCCACATGGGCGCTCGACCACGCGGCCCTGATTGGTGCTCGCGTGGAGTTCATCTCAGCGACCTCGCCAACGCACCGACCCGCGACCAGCGGCGAGGAACACCTTCTTCTCAAAGAGCACCAAGATCAGTTGCTCGACGACTCGGCACACCGCTACCCCGAGGTGCCGATCCGCGTGGTGTCCGTTGATGGCGAGTCCTCCGAGGCGCTCCTGCTGGCATCGGAGACTGCGACGATGCTCGTCCTCGGCCACCATCGCACCGACGGGCTGATCCACAGTGCGCTCGGCTCGACCGGTGACCTCTGCGCGCGGCTGGCATCGTGCCCCGTTGTCGTGATGCCAGCGCCCGTCCCTAAGCCCTGAGGTCAGGCCGGCGAGCTTTCTCGGCATTCTCGTAGGATTTGCACAGTCTGCTCTTAGTCGTACGCCCTTGAATGGTCGTATGTCAGCACCATCAGCTCACCTTGCACCTCGTCGTCAGCGCTACGCACTCCAGGCCGCCGCATTCGCCACCATCGCCGCGCTCTTTGGCGCCGGCGGGTTTGCGTACTCGCATACCGCCGAGACGGCAACCGTCGCCGACTCTGGGTCGTCCCAAGCCGTGTTCGACCGCAATCCGACGCAGTCCCAAGCCGAGGGAAGCACACCCGCCACCGACGCAACCGCGAAGCAGGAGTCGGGCTTGGTCTACATCAACACGACGCTCGGCTATGGGGCAGGTGCGGGCGCCGGGACCGGCATGATCCTCACCTCCGACGGCGAGATCCTGACCAACAACCACGTGGTCGAGGGCGCGACCTCGATCTCGGTGCAGGTGATCTCGACGGGCACGCGGTATGACGCCACCGTCGTCGGCACGGACGCGACCAACGACGTGGCGGTCCTTCAGTTGGACAACGCCTCTGGGCTCGACACCGTCACCACCGACACCGGTTCCACGGTGGCCGTCGGCGACAAGGTCACGGGCGTCGGCAATGCCGGCGGCGACGGAGGTGCGGCAAGTGCCGCAGCTGGCACGGTCTTGGCCGTGGACCAATCCATCACGGTGCAAAGTGAGTCCGGTGGTGCGCCCGAGAACCTGACCGGCTTGATCGAGGTCGATGCAGACATTCTCGCCGGCGACTCGGGCGGACCGCTGTATGACGATCAGGGCGAGGTGATTGGCATGGACACCGCCGCCTCGAGCGGAAGCACCGACGTCACCGGCTACGCGATCCCCATCGCCAAGGCGCTCGACATTGCTGGCAGCATCACCGATGGCACTGGATCTGACACCGTCACCCTGGGCAACCCCGCGTTTCTGGGCGTCCAGCTTGCCGATGACAGCACCACGATTGCCGGAGTCGTCGACGGCTCACCTGCGGCGGGAGCAGGGCTCCAGGCCGGTGACACGGTGACCAACGTGGGCGGCACAGACGTCACGACCGGCACCGAGCTCTCAGCCGCCATCACGAACTACGCCGCGGGCGACTCGGTCTCGGTCACCTGGACCGACACGACAGGGCAAAGCTTTTCGGCCACCGTGCAGCTGGTCGAGGGCCCGTCCGCCTAGCCAGGTCCCACCTCCCCCTCTCCACGATTTGGATACACATACGCGTATCAAGACCACGTGATC
>JAOPXA010000261.1 GCA_025965395.1 Nocardioidaceae bacterium
CGAGCGGTAACGCTCGATGTCGGTGTTCTGCAAGTAGTTGAGCAGACGCCGACGCTGACCGACGAGGAGCAACAGACCACGACGACTGTGGTGGTCGTGCTTGTGCTCCTTCAGGTGCTCCGTCAGGTGCGCAATACGGCCAGTCAAAAGAGCGACCTGGACCTCGGGGGATCCGGTGTCACCTTCAGCGGTGGCGTATTCGGCAATGATTTGAGCCTTCGGCAATGCTGCGACCGTAGGCTGGGCAGTCTTCTTCGACACTTTTCTCCTCGAGGGGTTCCGTTGCACGGCGCGCCCGGGCCTGTTCACCGGGGCACTCTGGTTCCGTGGCCGTTACACGGCAACGTCCAGGATATCAGCGCACGACGTACAAACGCGAATCAACCGAGGATGGCGCGAATCTTGTCGACGTCGTCCCACACCTTGGCGACGAGTGCGTCGATGTCGTCGAACTTCTCCTGGCCACGGATGTGCTGCACGAACTCGACCGTGATCTCACGGCCATACAGCTCAAGGTCGGTGCGATCCAGCACGTATGACTCGACGCGACGCTCGACGCCGTCGAACGTCGGGTTGCTGCCCACGGACACCGCCGCGGGGAGCGGTTCTTGTCCGTCCCAGCTGAGCCAGCCGGCGTAGACGCCGTCTGCGGGGACTGCCGCCCAAGCGGGCGCGGGGATGTTGGCCGTGGGGAACCCTAGCTCGCGACCGCGCTGATCTCCCCTGATCACGATGCCGCTCACTGAATGCGGACGCCCAAGCACCTCGGCGGCCTTGGTGACGTCGCCGACCGAAAGAAGCTGGCGGACGTAAGTCGACGACCAGGGCGTTTCATCGCCATCGAGCGCCAGCCCCTCGACGACGAAGCCGAAGCGTTCGCCGACGAACTTGAGATAGGCGACGTCGCCGGAGCCACGGACGCCGTAGCGGAAGTTGTCGCCCACCACGATCGCTGCGGCTTGGAGCTCGTCGACGAGGATGCGCTGCACGAACTCCTCGGGGGTCCACTGAGACATCTCGGCTGTGAACGCCAGGACATAGACGTGGTCGGCACCCGCCTCCAGCAGAAGGGGTATGCGTTGCTCGACCGAGGTCAGCTGGAGCGGGACGTACGCGGGAGCGACCACGATAAGCGGGTGGGGATAGAAGGTCACCGCGACCACGGGTAGCCGCTGGCCTGCCACCAGCGTGTCTGCCACCGATCGAGCCTGAGCTATGACATGCCGGTGGCCGCTGTGAACGCCGTCGAAGTTGCCAATGCTCACCACTGACGGATGAGTCATCGGAGTCGTCGATGCTCCCGGTACGGGCCGCCACATGGTCACGGGGAAACTTTGCCACGACCGCTCGAATGCCCAGCCAGAAGGGTTGCCTGACGAAAGATTAGGTGTTGCGCTCGCCAGGTGGGCATAACACCTAATCTTTCGTCAGAGAGCGGAGGATGCGCATCAAGCTAGAGCAAGGGTCGCAACGGCGCGAGGATCGCTTCGCTGAACTTAGCGATCCACTTGCGCTCGGCCCACTGCTGCGCGGTCAGCTCACTCGTGTTGTCGGAGTCCTTGTCGAACACGATCTCCAACTGCTTGGCCATGCCCTCGTCGAACATCTCGACATTGATCTCGTAGTTGCCCGACAGGCTGAGCCGGTCAATATTGGCCGTGCCGATCGTGCTCCACTTGCCGTCCACCGTCGCCGTCTTGGCGTGCACCATGGCGTCCTTGTAGAGCAGGACCTTGATGCCGTTGGCAAGCAACGTCGAGTAGAACCCGCGCGCCAACCAGTCCGCCACCACGTGGTTGGAGAGCTTGGGCACGATGATCCGCACGTCGACACCGCGGCGCGACGCCTCGACAAGTCCGCGCAGGAGGTCCCGGTCAGGGATGAAGTAGGCCTGCGTGATGTAGATGTGTGACTGGGCACGATCGAACGCCTCGAGATACATCCCGCGGATCGGGTAGACGAGCTGCTTGGGGCTGTTGCGGTGCACGCGTATGTGCGAGTCCCACTCAGGCGAGCCGTGGTCCTGCAGCTTCGGATGGAGCGGGTTGCTGCTCTTGCGGTGGACGTTCCAGAAGTCGATGAAGGCGTTCTCGAGGTCCCACACGGCGGAACCGGTCAGCTTGAGGTGCGTGTCGCGCCAGTCGGTCGCATACAGGCTGCCGATGTTGTAGCCACCGACGTAGCCGACCTTGCCATCCACCACGAGGATCTTGCGATGGTCACGTCCGGAGTTGCGGATGTTGAGGAGCGGTATGCGTCCGCTGAAGAGCGGAAACGCCAGCACCTTGACGCTCGGCGGAAAGCGCTTGAAGCGCGGCGACACGACAAGGTTGGCAAACGAGTCGTAGATGACGTGCACGTCGACGCCGCGATCTGCCGCATCGATGATCGCCCGCTTGAACCGCTTGCCGTACGCATCGTCCTTCCAGATGTACGACTCGATCAAGACCTGACGCTGCGCGCGATCGATCGACGCGAGCATGTCTTCATACAGGTCCTCGCCGTACGTAAAGGGCGTCGCGTCGCTCGAGCCAATGGACACGGTCGTCGCGTCGGTAGCGAGCAACCGTAGGTCGATCTGCTTCTTGTTGCTCCGCTTGCGGAGTGCATCCCAGGTCATGAGGCTGGCGATCGTGATGACCTGCGCGACGAATATCCCCAGGAGGGTGCGCCGACACATCGCCCAGATGCGGGCGCTGATCCTCAGCGATAGGTGGGGCATGGCGTCAATCTATCGCTCCGCGAAGACCGCGAGCGCCTTGATCGCGCCGACGTCCTGCTCATACAGCGCCAGGAACTCTCCGTCGGGGGCAAACATCGCATGCGGAACGCCTTCGCTCGGCAGCACGACGTCCGCGATGCTGCGGCCATGACGTACGCGTTCGGCTTGCTCTTCGGTGAGCGTGTACGGCATGAAGGTCCGACGGGCCGCGTCGTCGATCGGCACGATCGCAAGCTCTGACTCGAGCTGGTCGAGCGTATGAGCATCGTCGAGGCCGAACATGCCGACGCGCGTGCGGCGCAACGCGGTGAGATGCCCACCGACACCCAACGCCGCCCCGAGATCTCGGGCAATCGCGCGGATGTAGGTGCCGCTCGAGCACACGACGCGGATGTCGACGTCGACCAGGTCACCCACTGGCCGAACGTCACCTACCTCGAGCACGGAGACCGTCACGGCACGCGCCTTGAGCGTGACCTCTTCACCGGCCCTCACCCGCGCGTAGGACCGCTTGCCGTCGACCTTGATCGCCGAGACGGCCGACGGAACTTGTTGGATCTCACCGACGAAGGCCTCGAGCGCCAGCCGGACGTCAGCCTCGGTCACGTGACGAGCCGACGTGCGGGAGGTCTCGTCGCCTTCGGCGTCATCGGTCACCGTCGTGACGCCGAGACGGACGGTCGCCTCATACTCCTTCTCGGTGAGCATGAGATGGCCTAGGAGCCTTGTAGCGCGGTTGATGCCTAGCACGAGGACTCCGGTGGCCATCGGGTCGAGCGTGCC
>JAOPXA010000301.1 GCA_025965395.1 Nocardioidaceae bacterium
CGCCAACGGCTGCGGCGCGGTCGCTGACCTCATCGGCAAGCGCGAGCCCGACTTTCTTGAGCGGCATCGTCAACGACAAGCCTCGCCACGGCGGACCCGCCAAGAATCCCGCCAGCTCGTCTTCGTCCACCTCGACGGCCTCATACGTCCAGTCGCTCAGGCCGAGATGCGCATACGCGGCACGGTGCATGACCGGCGACAGAGAGTGCCCGATCGGCTTGCCGAGCACCGCGCAACGCGTCAGCACTTGGGCGAGGACTTGCAGAACTCGACCAGCTTGTCCTTGTTGCGAAGGTGCTCGCTGTAGCTGTTGGTGAAGACCGTCTCTCCCGTGTCAAGGTTGATCGGCACGAAGTACAGCCAGTTGCCCTCGGCCGGCTGAAGCGCCGCCTCGATGGTCTTCTCCCCCGGCGAACCAATCGGTGTCGGCGGCAGGCCGACGTTCTTGTACGTGTTGTAGGCCGAGTCGACGCTGCGCTCGTCAGGGGTCGTCCACACATCCCCCTCGCGCTGGCTCACATAGGTCACGGTCGAGTCCATTTGCAGCGCCATTCCCGCATCGAGGCGGTTGTAGATGACGCGCGCGACCTTGGCGAGATCCTCGTCGCGGCTGGCCTCATACTCGACGATGCTGGCGACGATGAGCGCCTGGTACTTGGTGATGCCCAGTTCGGCCGCACGTGCCGCGATGTCGAGCTTCTCCTCGACTGCGACGGTCTTCTTGACCATTTCCTGGAGCAGCTGAGTTGCCGTCGTGCCGGGTTCCACCGTGTAGGTGGCGGGGAACAGATAGCCCTCAGGATTGCCCTGGGCTTCTTCGGGGAGGCCGAGTGTCTCGGGCTTCTTGAGCGCGGCAATCACCTGCTTCTCGGTGATCTCGGTGCCCTTGGCGATCGCCGTGACGATCTGGCCCACACGGGCACCTTCGCGGATCAGGACCTTGCTCTCGATCCGGTTGTCCTTGTCGACAAGCTCACGCACGGCCCACTCGGCCGACATCTGCTTGCGCAGCTTGTAGAAACCAGGCTGCAGGCTGCCCGCATCGGCGTTGGCCGCTACAGCCGCGATGAAGGCGCTAACGCTCTTGACCACACCCTCGCTCTTGAGCGTACGTCCGATGGCTGCTGTGGTGTCGCCGTCCTTGATCTCGACGGTGATGGCTCCCGAGCCTTGGCCGGTGTAGTCAGGGGTGCCGGCGAACGCGTCCTGGGCCTTGTTGACGCCCCAGTAGCCACCGACCGCGATGACCGCCACGACGACAAGCGTGATCAAGATCTTCAGCCAGGGGCCGCGCTTCTTCGGCGTGGCGGCACGCCGTCGGCCACCGCCGCCGGACGGGGGCTGGGAGCCACCGGACGGCTCGAAGTTGATGCCAAGGTCAGTCATAGTTCCTCACAAGGTCTCGCCGGGCGCGGACCCACGCATGCGCTCGGCGTCCAAGGCCGTTTGAAGTATGACGGTGGCAGCCGCCTGATCGATGACGGCGCGCTTCTTCTTGCCCGCGGTGCCGCCCTGGCGGAGCAAGCTGTCGGCCGTCATGGTGGTCATTCTTTCGTCGAAGAGTCGCACCGTGATGGGTGCGATCGTGGTCGCCAGTTGTCCAGCATACGCACGCACCTTAATCGCGGCAGGGCCCTCAAGTCCTGACAGCGACATCGGCAAGCCCACGACACACTCGATGACGTCATACTCCCGAGTCAGCGCAACGAGCTCCTCCATCGCGTGCGGACCGGCGGCGACCGTCGTCAACGGAGTGGCGATGATCCCCGACGGATCGCATACGGCCACGCCAATGCGTACGTCGCCTACATCGACGCCGAGGCGCCTGCCTGGGCGCACTACGCGCCCGAGACCTCGGCTGCGGCGGCCGCTAGAGCCGCCTCGATGCCCGACGGATCCGTGCCACCACCTTGGGCGATGTCGGCCTTGCCGCCGCCTCGTCCGCCGATGTGCTGACCCATCGCCTGAATGAGCTTGTGGGCCGAGAGTCCCTTGTCCTGGGCTGCCTGGTTGAGCGCAGCGACCGCGGCTGGCTTGCCGTCGACGACGCCGATGAGGACGACAACCGCAGGGCGATCGGCGGCGAACTTGCCGCGCACATCAAGCGCGAGCGTGCGCACGTCGCCGCCACCGGCGCCATCGACGCGACGACCGACAAACGAGACACCGCCGAGATCCTTCGCTTCATCGACGAACGATCCAGCTCCTGCGAGGAGTTGCTGCGCCTTGATGCGTTCGATCTCTTTGTCGGCTGCACGCAAGCGATCGACCAGGTCGGTCACCCGCCCAGGCAGCTCCGCCGAGGGAGTCTTGAGCATCTCGGAAAGCTGGCGTACGAGATCGCGTTCGCGAGCGAGGTACTGGAAACCTTCCAGCCCTGTGACCATCTCGACGCGTCGGTTGCCGGCCGAGACCGATCCCTCGTGGGTGAGGACCATGGTGCCGATCTGCGCCGTGCTGGCCACGTGGGTGCCACCACACAGCTCGCGCGACCAGGCGCCGTCGATCTCCACAACGCGCACGATGTCGGGGTAGCGCTCGCCGAACAGCGCCTGGGCGCCCAGTGCGATCGCTTCCGCCTTCGGCATGAGGGCCGTCATCACCGGGAAGTCCTGGCGGATGACCGCGTTGGCCTCCTGCTCCACCAAAGCAATCTGCTCAGGCGTCAACGACGCATTCCAGCCGAAGTCCAGGCGCAAGAAGCCGGGCCGGTTGAACGACCCGCTCTGGGTCGCCGTGGGGCCGAGGTTCTCGCGCAACGCGGCGCCGATGAGGTGGGTCGCTGAGTGGGCCTGCGTGGCCCCGCGGCGCCATTCCTCGTCGACATGCGCATCGACGTCGATGCCTGCGCGCAGCGTGCCGTCAAGCACGCGCACCTGGTGGATGATCAGCCCATTGAGGGGCCGTTGGACGTCGAGCACCTCAGCACGTCCGCCGTCCCATACCAGCTCACCGCTGTCGCTGCTCTGGCCGCCGGACTCGGCGTAGAACGGGCTGCGGTTGAGGACGACCTCGACGATCTCACCTTCGCCCGCCTCTGCCTGGGTGCCTTCAGCCGACACGAGTCGCTGGACGTGAGCTTCTTCGCGCAACGAATCGAGCGCACGCCAATCCGTGGCACCTAGCTCGTCGAGCGCTTCGCGATAGACCGTGGTGTTGGCGTGCTGGCCCTTCTTGGACTTCGCATCGGCCTTGGCGCGCGTGCGCTGTTCGTTCATGAGTGAGCGGAATCCCGCCTCGTCGACCGATAGCCCCTGCTCCGACGCCATCTCCAGCGTCAGGTCGATCGGGAAGCCGAAGGTGTCGTGCAGCTTGAACGCCTCGTCACCTGACAAGGTCGTACGTCCTGACGTCTTGGCCGACGTCGCCGCCAGGTCAAAGATCTGCGTGCCGTGCACGAGGGTCTGCCGGAACAGCTCTTCTTCGCCGTAGGCGATCTTCTCGATGCGCGCGAACCCGGTCTCGAGCTCGGGATAGGACGCCTTCATCTTGTCCATGGTGACGGGCAAAAGCGCCGGGAGCACCGGATCTTCATACCCGAGGAGCCGTACCGATCGCACCGCGCGACGCAGGAGGCGCCGCACGATATAACCGCGGCTCTCGTTGCCGGGCGCCACGCCGTCGCCGATGAGCATCATTGCGCTGCGGACGTGGTCGGCGATCACGCGAAACCGCACGTCATCCTCATGGTTGGCGCCGT
>JAOPXA010000310.1 GCA_025965395.1 Nocardioidaceae bacterium
TTCTCGAGAATGCCGCCGATCGTGCGGAACAACTCGGTCTTGGTGGCCTCGTCCTCTGACGCAGCCTCGACGACGAGGTCCCGGTCGGCGAGGTCGCTGAGCGAGTGGCTAAAGGTGATGCGGCCCAGGATCGTGTCGACTTCGTCGGACTCGAGCTTGCCGCGCTTCTCCGCCCGGCGGAGTGACTCCTCGACCCGTGCTTGCGCCCGGCTCGCGGCCTCTTCGCTGACCTCGACGAGCACCACGTCGAGTCCCGCACGAGACGTCACTTCGGCGATGCCTGAGCCCATGAGGCCGCCGCCGACGATCCCGACCTTTTCGATGTCCGACATTGTTCTCCTCAAGAAGTCCTTGGACGTCCTAGTATTCATCGTCTGCGCCGAACACTCAAGTCGACGCGGCGCGGTAGGTCAGGTCGCGAATTTCTCGGTCGACCTGCTGACCCTTGTGCTCGAAGCGGGTGATCGGCCGACCCGCGAAACGTTCGGCCCACGGCGCCTCGTGTGCACGCTGGAGGCCGGGGGTGCGATCGAGGACCTCGCGCATCTGGAGCGCGTATTCCTCCCAGTCGGTCGCGAGCCGGAGAATTCCCTGCGGTGCGAGGACACGCACGGCGAGAGCAGCGAACTCGTCGTCGATCAGGCGGCGTTTGTGGTGACGGGTCTTGTGCCACGGGTCGGGGAAGAAAATCCGCAACTCAGCGACAGATCCGGCGGCGAGCATCGTGGAGAGCGCCTCGAACGCGTCGACCAGCGCGATGCGCAGGTTGGGTGGCTCGGCCTTGCCCATCGTGACGAATGTCTTAGCGATGCCGGTCACCCATACCTCGAGGCCAAGGAAGTCGGTGTCCGGCTGCGAATGGGCGGCGTGCAGGATCGCTTCGCCGCGTCCTGTACCGATCTCGACGACGAGCGGCGCGTGTCGACCGAACGTCGCGGCGGCGTCGAACACATACGAGGGATCGACCGACGTGTCGTAGGCGCCGCGCGGGATGTCGAGGACGTAGGTAGCCGCGTGCTGATCCCAGGCCCGTGCTTGGCGATCGGTCAGACGCGCGCTCCGGCGGCTGAAGGAGACGGTCGAGCGGCGCCCGTTGCCGCCATTGTCCCCACGATTTGGAGAGCTATCGGCCGATGGGACGGCGCCGATGGGCGTATGGGTATCCAAATCGTGGGTATGAAGGAGGTGGGAGGTCAGGCGCGAGAGACGCGGACCATGTCGCCGCGGTCGACGACCTTGATGCGTTCGCGGCCTTCGGCCTCGCCGAGCGACATCTCGTATGCGTCGAGCTTCTCCCAGCCTTCCCAGGTGGTGAACTGGATGCCGCGACTGTCGAGATAGCGGGTGACGGCGTCACGCTCGGGGTTCTCGGGTGCCTTGAGTGAGTCGACGTCGGAGATCAGCATCTCGATGGTCTGCGCGGCATCGGACTTGGTGTGGCCGATGAGGCCGACGGGTCCGCGTTTGATCCAGCCGGTCACGTAGGCGCCGAGCATGGGGGTGCCGTCGATATCGATGACGCGTCCGCCGTCGTTGGGCACGACGCCCGCGGTGCCGTCGAAGGGGATGCCCGACAGGTTGTCGGAGAGGTAGCCGACGGCGCGGTAGACGGCCTGGACGGGCCAGTCGATGAACTCGCCCGTGCCGCGGACGTTGCCGGTGCCGTCAAGCTCGGTGACCTCGGTGCGCAGGCCCACGACTTTGCCGTCCTCACCGAGGATCTCGATGGGGTTCTGGCAGAAGTGGATGTGGATGCGGTGGGCGGCGCCGGTCTCGTCCTTGGCCAGGTAGTTCTGGAGGACGTCGACGACGAGCTTGACCGACTTGGACGCACGGATCGAGTCCATGGAGCCCTCGTCGAGCTCGAAGCCCTCGGGGTGCACGATGACGTCGATGTTGGGGGAGTGCGAGAGCTCGCGGAGCTCCATCGGCGTGAACTTGACCTGCGCGGGGCCGCGGCGGGCGAAGACGTGGACGTCCTTGGCCGCGTTGGACTTGAGCCCGCGGTAGACGTTGTCCGGGATCTCGGTGACAAGCAACTCGTCGGCGGTCTTGGCCAACATACGGGCGACGTCGAGGCCAACGTTGCCGACGCCAAGCACGGCAACCTGCTCGGCGCGACAGTCGAAAGGCCAGTCACGGGGGGCCTCGGGGTGGCCGTCGAACCACGACACGAAGTCGGCCGCGCCGAAAGAGCCTTCGAGGTCGATGCCCGGGATCGAGAGAGCGCGGTCTTTGGACGCGCCCGTAGCGAAGATCACCGCGTCGTAGAACTGGTGCAGGTCTTCGAGCTTGAGGTCAGCGCCGTAGTTGACGTTGCCGATGAAGCGGATGTCGTCGTTGGTGAAGACGCGCTTGAGCGCCTTGACGATTTCCTTGATGCGGGGGTGGTCAGGAGCCACGCCGTAACGGATTAGGCCGAAGGGTGTGGGGTCGCGCTCGATGATGTCGATCGTGACATCGAGGTCGGACTTCGTGAGGATGTCAGAGGCATAGATGCCCGCAGGACCTGCGCCGACCACGGCGACCCTCAGTTGCCTAGACATGAAAACTCCTGGAATAAACGGGGGGAAGAGGCTGGACGCAGTCTCTCGCTAAGGCAATCCTAAAGGTGAATGCCCCAGTCTCTAAACCGATCTCGATATTCGGCCCTGTGAGATCGGTCGCCGGGGGCCTTTCGTTTAATCCGTCGCTAAGCGTGGGGGATTGTTTCGAGGTCGGCGTATGTGCGCCGCTCGCCCCAGGCGAACCTGCTCTCGGCGATGAAACCACCCCA
>JAOPXA010000311.1 GCA_025965395.1 Nocardioidaceae bacterium
AACGAGATCGCCGATCGTGAGTTCGGTCGTCGCCTGGGCATCCACGTGCTACATCCCTTGATCGCCATGTTGAGCGAGACGGAATCTAGCACATTCATTGTGCCCAATGGATTGTCTTCTGCTCAGATCGGCCGCGAGCGCCCCAGTCGCTGAATCACGAGACGCTCGGTGCTGGAACGATGCTCATCGCTGGCGCGAATGAGCTCCTCGATGTCGTTCTCGCGCACCGCCTTGATGATGCGCTCATGATCGACGTAGACCTGCTTTGATGCTTCAACCTCATACAGATACAGCGATCGGTAAAAGCCCGACATGTACCAAAGGCGTGATACCTCGTTGCGTACGAGTGGCAGAGGCGAGTACTCGAACAGGCGAAAGTGGAACTGCCCATTCGATTTCTGATATTCCTCGGGCGACTCGGAGGGCGGAATCTCGCCCATCTCGCAGTTGATCTGGAAAAGCTCGTCGGCGTCGACCTTGGTCAAGTCGATTGACCGGAGAAGCTCGGTTTCGAGCAGGCGCCGCATCAGGTAGATCTCGGACAGGTCCTCGCTGTTGAACCGCGCGACCGTGAATCCTGTGTTGGGCTTGTGCACCAGCACACCCTCCGCCTGGAGGGTCGAGAGCGCCTCCCGGACGGGAATTCTGCTGAGGTTGAGCTGCTCGGCAAGCTCGCCTTGGTGGACCTTCTGACCGGGCAACAACTCGCCCGACAGGATCATCTGACGGATCTGGGCAAGGCACCGCCCGACGCCGGTGAGCTCGATGGGTTCGCGGGCTGTTTCAGTCTTCGCCACGGTGATCCTTCCGGGCCCCGCAATCGCGGCCGCGCAGCGGACGTGTCACGTCTCAGCCCGGATCCATAGACAGCGGAATCCAATACGTATACATTATTGCATGAACTTCAGTATTCATGTTTCTATACTTGTGACACCATTCTATGTATAGAAGGCGCTTGTGAATGCGTCTGGGCCACGACACACCAAATTGGCGAAAAGAGCACCATGACCGTGAGCGCAACCACCTCGGCCGAAGTGACCCACGGAACCACATACGTAGACCTCGAAGGTCTCGACTCGCTCTTCCGGCCCACGTCCATCGCCATTCTCGGCGCATCGAACGAGGTCTCCAAAATTGGGGGGCGTCCATTGCGCTTCCTGAAGGAATCCGGGTTCGAGGGCAGCATCTATCCGGTCAACCCGAAGTATGACGAGGTGCAGGGACTCAAGGCCTACCCCTCATTGGCCGCCATCGCCGGCGACGTCGAGATGGTCATCATCGCGTTGCCCAAGCCGTTCGTGAAGGACGCGTTCATCGCGTGTGCCGCAAAGAATGTCAAGGTCGTCACGCTCTTCAGCGCAGGATTTGCCGAAGAGAGCGACGAGGGCGCCGCGCTTCAGAACGAGTTGTCGGCTTTCGCGCGTGCCAACGGTATGCGCGTCCTCGGGCCCAACTGTCTCGGCAGCGCGAGCCGCAAGAGTGGTGCCACCGCGACCTTCGCCGCAGTCGAGGCGGTGGAGAAGCCGCACTGGCGCAATGACAGCGTGGCGCTCGTCAGCCAAAGTGGCGCTATCGCGGCAGCGTGGCTCATCCAGGGGCTCGTGCGCGGGATCAACTTCGACCCTTGGGTCTCGACCGGCAACGAGTGCGACATCGAGCTGGCCGACTGCATCGCGTACCTCGCCCTCGACGACGACGTCAAGGTCATCGCGGTCTACATGGAAGGCTGCCGAAACGGCGACAAGCTCCGCGAAGCACTCAAGCTCGCCTATGAGCGCAAGAAGCCCGTCGTCATGCTCAAGGTGGGTCGCTCCGACGTCGGCGCCAAGGCTGCCGCCTCACACACGGCATCACTGGTCGGGTCCGACCAGATCTTCGACGCGTTGTTCCGTCAGTACAACGTGTGCCGGGTCGACTCGCTCACCGAGCTCCTCGACACCGTGTATGCGTTCTCCGCCTCGACGCTCCCGACCGGCGACAAGATCGGCCTGATGACCGGCTCCGGCGGCGTGGGCATCCTCATGGCGGACGTCGCCACGGAAGTCGGGCTCGACGTCGCGCCTCTGTCGCCCGGACTGCAAGCGTCCCTCAAAGAGGTCTGGCCCGCGGCAGGCGTCGGCAATCCGATCGACACGACCGCGCAGTTGATGAACGACGGGCAGCTCTTGTCGACGTTCTTGCAGAAGGTACTCGGCGGCGCTGAGTTCGACACGGTCGTGCTGTTCCTCAGCTACATGGGGCTGCTCAAGCCTTGGTCCGACACCCTCGTCGAAGCCGTACGCCGAGCGCGGGACAGCTTCCCGGACGCCAATCTCATCGTTGCCATGACGGCAACCCCGGAGGTGCGGGACGCGATCGAGGACATGGGCATCATCGTGTACGAAGAACCTGTCACGGCTGTGCACGTCGCAGCCCGCATGGCACGCACAGGCATGGGCTTCGCCCGCGCTGCCGACACCGCCGTCGCCGATGGTTCCAGCGTCTCGGCGGCGGGCACCGGTGAGCTCACCGAGGTCGCCGCGACCCAGTTGCTCGCTCAGGCCGGAGTGCCTGTCCTTCCGACCAAGGTCGTCACGTCGTCAGATGAGGCCAAGATCGTGTCCCGGGAGTTCGAGTTCCCGGTCGTCATGAAGATCGTGTCCCCCGACATCCTCCACAAGACCGAGGCCGGCGGTGTCGCCCTCGGCATCAGCTCGCCCGACGAGGCCGCAGCCGCCTACGAGAAGATCATCGCTTCGGCCGCCGCATACGACGCGGACGCCCGCATCGAGGGCGTCATGATCGCGCCCATGATCCGCGACGGTGTCGAGACGATCATCGGTGTGCTCAACGACCCCGCATTCGGCCCGACCGTGATGTTCGGTCTCGGCGGTGTCTTTGTCGAGGTGCTCAAAGACGTCACCTACCGACTCGCTCCCTTTGACCGTGACGTCGCCCTGGAAATGATCCACGAGATCAAGGGCTTCGCGCTCCTTGACGGAGCCCGTGGTGCCGCACCCGCAGACATCGATGCGCTTGCCGACACTTTGAGCGACCTCTCCATCTTTGCCGCCGACAATCGTGACCACATCGAGAGCATCGACCTCAATCCCTTCCTGGTGCGCCCGGTCGGCAAGGGCGCCGTTGCCGTTGACGCCCTCATCACGCGCATCGGACACTGACACCACCATCAACGCCCACGGAGGCACCGTATGGATCTGACATTCTCACCCGAGCAGGAGGCGTTCCGCGCCGAGCTACGTGCGTGGTTCGAGGCGAATCGCCCGACCGAGCGATTCGACCCCGTTTACACGCCCGCTGGCTTGAAGCAACACTTGGAGTGGGAGAGGAAGCTCTCCGACAAGGGCTACTCAGCTCCTGGCTGGCCCGTCGACGCCGGCGGTCTCGGTCTCGACACGTGGAGCCAGGTCGTCTACGACGAGGAGTACAACCGGCTCGGTCTGCCGGAGCGGGTCAACAAGATGGGCCTGCTGCACGGCGGTCCCACCGTGCTGGAGCACGGCACGGACGAGCAGCGTCGCGCCTGGCTTCCCGGCATCTTGAACTGCGATCAGATCTGGTGCCAAGGGTTCTCGGAGCCCGACGCCGGAAGCGACCTCGCGGCACTCCGTACGACCGGCGAGATCATCGGTGACGAGATCATCATCAACGGTCAGAAGACCTGGACGTCCAACGGCACTCTGGCGAGCCGGATGTTTGCCATCATCCGTACGGACACCACGGTGCCCAAGCACAAGGGAATCAGCTTCGTGGTCTTCGATCTCGACGTGCCTGGTGTCGAG
>JAOPXA010000092.1 GCA_025965395.1 Nocardioidaceae bacterium
TTTCGGTCGTCACCCGTCGGCGACCTATCAGCAGGTCTGCGGCCGCGTGATGATTGTGAACCTTGAGCGCGAGACCCAGCCTGCGTCCACGATGTGCGGGCAACACCAAGGTGTCCCACTGATAGGCAGTCTCGCGATCATCCCTCGGCACCACGATTTGGGTATGCCCTGCCAACGATCCGTCCGGGCCTATCGCCACGGTGACCTGCGTGTCCCGACCCTGCTTGACCCACGTCTGTTCCTCATGGCGGACACGGTCACCGTCCCAGACTTCCGGCTCAAAGCCGATGTCGCCCGACGGAGCTTCCTGCACCATCAGCGAGCGCAGCCTTGCGTATGAGTCAACCAGTTCGGTCGGGCATTTTCCGCGCCACGTAGCCAATCGGTATGCAGGGTCGAGTGGAGCATCTGGGAGTTTCGCTGGCAATGCCAGATCACGTTGCGCATCAAGGAGATCCAGCACAAATCCGTGCGATTCGAAGAACACACGAGGCACCGCTGGATCATCGAGCAAACCCCACCTCGCCTCTGCGAACGCGCGCGACCGTCCGGCGGCCCGCGCCAGGATCATCAACTCGTGCAAAACTGCAGATCCGAAGCCCTCCCGGCGCCGCTCCGGTCGCACCTCAATCGTGACGTAGGCGAGCTCGAGATTGTCGGCCAGCGGAAGTTGGAGTGACCCGACCGCAGTCGGTTGCCCCACAGGATCTCGCGCGACAATCGCCGCTGTCTCGTAGTACCTTCCCGAATCAACCAGCTCGACTCGCTTACCGTTCCTGCTCGACGGAACGTCGAAGTCTCGGTCATGGCTCGATCGATAGACAGCGAAGAACTCGTCGTATGAGCGCTCGTCAGCAAGATTCACATGATCGACGGTGACCATGAACCGATCCTAAGTGACTCGCGGCCCGCCGTACGTGACTCGCCACCGCCCGTACGTGACTCGCGAGCGGTTGCGGGGGTTAGAGGGCGAGAGTCTCGCGGACGACCTCGGCGAGCCGCTCGGCCACCTCGAGAGCCTCGTCGTGCGTAGGCGCCTCGACCATGACGCGCACCAACGGCTCGGTGCCTGACTGACGCAGAAGCACCCGCCCACTCGACCCAAGCTTGGCCTGGGCCGCATCGACAGCCGCCTGCAGCACCGTATCCGTGCCAGCACGAGCCTTATCGACGTCGCTGACGTTTATCAGCACCTGCGGCAGACGAGTCATGACCGACGCGAGATCGTCCAACGTACGACCCGTGCGAGCCATCCGCGCCGCGATCTGGAGCGCCGTCAGCACCCCGTCACCCGTGGTCGAGTGGTCGCTCATGATCACGTGACCAGATTGTTCGCCGCCGAGCGTGAAACCGTCGGCGCGCATCTCCTCGAGCACATACCGGTCACCGACAGCGGTCTGCACCACCGCGATGTTCTCGCGCTCCATCGCCTGAAGGAAGCCCAAGTTGCTCATCACCGTGGCCACGACAGTGCCGTCCTTGAGCCGGCCCGCATCACGCGCGGCGACCGCAAGCATCGCCAAGATCTGATCGCCATCGACGAAATCGCCGACCGCATCAATGGCGAGGCACCGATCCGCGTCGCCATCGAACGCAAACCCGACGTCAGCCCCGTGGTTGAGCACCGCAGACCGAAGGCTCTCCATGTGGGTCGAGCCGCACTTCTCGTTGATGTTGAGGCCATCGGGCTCAGCATGGATCGCAATGACCTGAGCGCCCACCGCTTGGAAGACGTGGGGACCGATCTCGTATGCGGCTCCGTTGGCGCAATCGAGCACCACTTTAAGACCGTCGAGCCGCACGTCGATGGTCTCCCCGAGATGCCGCGTGTAGATCTCACGCGCCGTCAGGCTGTCACCGATGCGGCCAACGCCTGCACCGATGGGACGTTCCCAGGGCTCTTCGAGCCGATTCTCGATCGCGATCTCGATCTCGTCGTCGAGCTTGAGGCCACCCCGGGTCAAGAACTTGATGCCGTTGTCGGGCATCGCGTTGTGGCTCGCCGAGATCATGACGCCCATGTCGGCGTCGAGATAGGACGTCAGGAACGCAGCCCCCGGCGTCGGCAGCACACCGAGGCGGTGCACATCAACGCCGGCCGAGGCAAGACCTGCAATCACTGCCGCTTCGAGAAACTCACCCGAGGCGCGAGGATCACGCGCGACGACCGCGGTAGGCCGCTGGTCGACGAACTCGCCAACCTCGCCTAACACATGTGCGGCCGCAACTGCGAGGTCGACGGCGAGTTCTGCAGTGAGGTCGCGATTGGCGACCCCCCGCACACCGTCGGTCCCGAAGATGCGGCCCACAATGAAGGTGCTGGGATCAGCGCTTGCTGTACTGAGGCGCCTTACGGGCCTTCTTGAGTCCAGCCTTCTTGCGCTCCTTGATGCGCGCGTCGCGCGTCAGGAGGCCAGCCTTCTTCAACAGCGGACGGTTGGCCTCTTCGTCGATCGAGTTGAGGCAACGAGCCACACCAAGACGCAACGCGCCAGCCTGACCGGTCATGCCACCACCGGTGACACGCGCGATGACGTCGAAGCGGTTCTCGAGCGTCGTGACAGCGAAAGCCTCGTTGGCGATCTGCTGGTGCAGCTTGTTAGGCAGGTACTCGTCGAGCGGCTTGCCGTTGACGGTCCACACACCCGTGCCAGGAACGATGCGCACGCGGGCGATCGCTTCCTTGCGACGTCCGGTCGCAGCGGCGGGCGCGATGGTCGCGTCACGCAGCGGCGCGTCGGCCGAGGGAGAGCTCTCGGAGCTGTACGCAACGCCGTCGGCGTTGGGCTGGAAATCTACTTCTTCGACGTCTGTAGTGGTGGGCTCAGCCACGGTGATACCTAACTTCTCGTTTACTGGGAGATCTGCTTGATCTCGAACGGCTGGGGCTTCTGGGCTGCGTGCGGGTGCTCTGCTCCGGGGTAGACCTTGAGCTTCGTGATGAGCTGACGACCGAGACGGTTCTTGGGGAGCATTCCCCAGACAGCCTTCTCGATGGCCTTGCGCGCATCCTTGTCGAGCAGGTCGCCATAAGCGATCGACTTGAGTCCGCCCGGGTAACCGCTGTGACGGTAGGCGAGCTTGTCCGTGCGCTTCTTGCCGGAGAGCGAAACCTGCTCGGCGTTGATCACGATGACGAAGTCACCGCCGTCGACATGAGGCGCGAACGTCGGCTTGTGCTTGCCGCGAAGAAGGGTCGCTGCCTCGACGGCGAGGCGTCCAAGAACGATGTCTTGAGCGTCGATGACATGCCACTGACGAGAGATGTCAGCAGGCTTCGGGCTAAACGTGCGCACGGCATTACCTTCTATAAATCAAGTGGGCTGTTGCTTCGAGTCGGCGTCCGCGAATTCGCGGGGCACAACGACAAACAAGAGTAACCGGCGAATCCCATTTCGGTCAAAACGGGATGACGTCTGGTCCCTATATCGACGACACGCGCAAAGGTTAAAGGAACACCCGCATGCACATCGTTTAGACAATGGGAATAAGTTGTAGCGTACCGCGCAACCCGCGGTAGATCTGATCGATCGTCACAGGAGACCCAGCGTGACTGAAACGCAAACACTGACCGTACGCGACAACCGCACAGGCGAAGAATACGAGCTCCCCATCACTGACGGGACCGTACGAGCCTCCGATATCGGCAAGATCGGCACCGGCGAAGACAATCCGGGCATCGCGATCTACGACCCGGGCTTCACCAACACCGCCTCATGTCGCAGTTCTGTGACGTACATCGACGGCGACAAGGGGATCCTCGAAGACCGCGGATACCCCATCGAGCAGCTGGCTGAAAGCTCGACGTACCTCGAAGTCGCTTACCTCCTGATCCACGGCGAGCTCCCCACCAAGGAGGAGCACGAGAAGTGGGTCCACGAGATTACGTTCCACACCTTCGTGCACGAGAACCTCAAGTCTCAGCTGCAAGGTTTCCGCTACGACGCGCACCCCATGGGCATGTTGATGTCCTCCGTGGGTGCGCTTTCTACGTTCTACCCCGAAGCGCGCCAGATCTCGAACGAGCAGATTCGGCACGACCAGATGGTTCGTATGATCGCCAAGATGCCGACGCTCGGCGCCTGGGCTTTTCGCCACGCCCAGGGCAAGCCGTACGTCTACCCTGACAACGAGCTCTCCTACACGGCCAATTTCTTGTCGATGCTCTTCAAGATGAGCGAGCAGAAGTACGAAGCCGATCCTCGTCTGGTCAAGGCGCTCGAGGTGCTCTTCATCCTGCACGCCGATCACGAGCAGAACTGTTCGACCAATGCCGTCCGCTCGGTCGGGTCCAGCCAGGTCGACCCATACTCCGCGGTCACCGCCGGCATCGGCGCGCTCTACGGCCCACTGCATGGTGGTGCCAATGAGGCTGTGCTCAAGATGCTCAAGCGCATCGGCAACGTCAGCAACATCCCGGCGTTCATCGAAGGCGTGAAGAACGGCAACGAGAAGCTCATGGGCTTCGGACACCGCGTCTACAAGAACTTCGACCCGCGCGCCACGATCATCAAGAAGGCCGTCGATGACGTCTTCGAGGTGACCGGTGTCAACCCGCTTCTCGCGATCGCCGTCGAGCTCGAGAAGATCGCGCTTGCCGACGACTACTTCGTCAGCCGCAAGCTCTACCCGAACGTCGACTTCTACTCGGGTCTCATCTACGAGGCACTTCAGGTCCCGCCGGAGATGTTCACCGTCATGTTCGCGATCCCCCGCACGTCGGGCTGGCTCGCACAGTGGAATGAGTTCGTCGACGACAAGGACCAGAAGATCGCCCGTCCCAAGCAGATCTACACCGGTGACCGCACGCTCGACTTCGTGCCCGCCGAAAAGCGCTGGGCGCTCTAAGCACGCAACCCGCGGGTTGAGCAGCCCTCCGCAGGTTGAGCTTGTCGAAACAAGGGTATCGACAAGCTCAACCCGCGAACCCGCGGAGTGCTTTCTCGAGGCGTTCGCTACGGTGAGCACGTGCGCTGGCGGTTCGACATCTCCTACGACGGCACCAACTTCAACGGTTGGGCCGAACAACCCGGCCAGCCGACCATCCAGGGCAGCATCCAAGATGCGCTCCAGCTGATCCTGCGCCTCGACGTGACTCCGCGCCTCACGTGTGCTGGCCGCACCGACACCGGCGTCCATGCGCGCGGCCAAGTCG
>JAOPXA010000105.1 GCA_025965395.1 Nocardioidaceae bacterium
ATCGGCGCTGTGACTCGTTGTTGCATCTCGCGTTGGCTGAGCTGGCTGGTTCGCCCACGCTGCTTCGACTCCTGGCTGATTCACGCATCCAGATCAATGCGCTGCTCGACAGCTTTCCGCTGCTGGAGCCCAACATCGTCAACTCCGACGAGCAGCACCGGAGCATCGTCAGTGCCGTGCTTGCCGGCGACCCCGACGTGGCGGGCGCGGCAATGGTGTCGCATCTCGCTGGCACGGCCGCACTTATCCGAGGCTTCTGGACCTAGGGAGCGCCGCTCACGACCAGAGCGACGAGGAAGACGGCCGCTGAGCCGAGGGCGGAGAGGGTGCGCACATGGTTGAAGAGCAGCCAACGGAACACAAATCGCCTCCAGAGTCGCGCCGTGTCGGGCTCGCCTGGCACCAAGCGGGCGAGCGCATTGTTGAGCGGCACGTTGCCTGCGATCGTGACAAGGATCGTGCCGAGCAAGTAGGTGGCGCTGCCGACCAGCATCAGGACGGGATGCGGCGCTTCCAGGCTGAAGAGCGCCGCGACACCGATCACCGCGCACAGAGCGGCCGTGCCGAACAACGCGATCATGAACATCGGTCGCACGGCCTTGACGTTGATCGACTGCATGGCCGCGATGCCCTGGGCAGACGGCAGTCGTACGAGTCCAGCCATCACGAACGTGGAGAACGCAAAGAACACTCCCGACATACAGCCCGTGCCGAGGACGGCGGCTGTGAGCAACCCTTCGAGCGAGGTCATAGCGAGACTCTAATGACTACGACGTCCATACGCTCTCCCGAAATTCGGGCCGTCGTCGACGGTGGGCAGAAATAACAATGAGGCCCCGGGATAACCGGGGCCTCATTCGCTGTGCGGCATCAGGGACTTGAACCCCGAACCCGCTGATTAAGAGTCAGCTGCTCTGCCAATTGAGCTAATGCCGCGAAAGCAGGTGCCACTGTATCAGCCGGTCTAGGTGGCAAGAAATTCGAGTAAGGCGTGTGCCGCATTGTGCCCGGCGATGCCGCTCACGTTGCCTCCGCGCGTGGCCCCGCTGCCGCACATCAGGACGCGTTCGTGGGCCGTCGAGACGCCCCAACGTTGCGCGGGGGTATGTGCCGGAGCGCCCTCCTCGAGCCACGGCCAGGCCAGGGATCCGTGGAAAATGTTGCCGCCTGGCATGCCGAGATCGGACTCCACCTCGGCGGCTGACTTGATCTCCACGCAAGGTTCGCCGTGGCGATCCTTGCTGATGACCGAGGCGAGCGGTTCGGCGAGATAGCGATCGAGGGCGGCCATGACGTCGCGCCAGGCTGCCTGCTTGTCGAGGCCATCCGCGTGCGCGTGAAACCCGAAGTAGGTGAGCGTCTGAGCGGTCGAGGCGGCTAGCTCGGAGCCGAGGATGCTGCGGTCAGTCAGGGTGTGGCAATAGATCTCGCCCGCGGCGACAGCGTGACCAGCGACCGCGCTCGCATACGCCCGCTCGAGATCGTCAGAGGACTCGTCGATGTGGAAGGTGCCCGCGAAAGCCACGGTCGGGTCGATGCCCGAGCGAAGTCGCGGGAGACGATCGACGAGGACGTTGACCTTGAGCTGAGAACCCTTCGGCTTGGGTGGCAGCTTGTCGCCGAGGAGTTGAGCGAGCGTGTAGGGCGCCACGCCAGACAACAGCCAGTCGGCCTCGAGTGTGAAGTCAGCGCCGTGGACGGCTACGCCGCTTGCCGTGGCGTCGATCGAGGTGACGCGGTGATTCGTACGAATGTCAGCCCCGGCGGCTCGGGCTCGCTGTTCGAGGGCGCCGGTCAGGGCGCCCATGCCGCCGACGGGGACGCGCCACTCGCCAGTGCCGTGGCCCATCAGGTGGAAGAGGAAACAGCGATTTTGCACGAGCGTGGGGTCGAAGAGGGACGCGAAGGTTCCGACGAGCGCGTCAGTCGAGACCACGCCCCGCACGATGTCGTGAGTGAATCGCCTGGTGATCGCCGTGCCTAGGGGCTCATCGACCAGGTCGGTCCAGATAGCCATGTCGACCTGGTCGCGAATGTTGCCGATGTGGGGGAGCGGGCGGAGCAAAGTGGGCGCGATAGCCTGAGTCAGCGTCGAGATCTCGGCGTAGAAGCGTTGCCAGGCCTCGAACTCGTCATCCGACCCGGTGAGTTCGCGGAACGACGCCCGGGTGGCTGGGCCGGGCTCGGTCTCGATGAGCAGTCCATTGTCGCCGTAAGGCGTGTAGGACGAGGTGCTGCGGGAACGAAGCTCAATGTCGAGCGCCAGGTCGTCAATAAGCTCCTGAGGCATCAGGCTGACGAGGTAGGAATAGCGCGAGAGCCGCGCGTCGACACCGTCGAAGGGACGCGCGCTGACCGCCGCGCCACCGACGTGCTCGAGTCGCTCGAGCACCACGACTTCGAGACCGGCGCGGGCGAGATAGGTCGCCGCGACCAGAGCGTTGTGGCCGCCGCCAACGATGGCCGCGTCCGCGCGTTCAGTCATACCGGGACCCTATCCCTCCCCACGATTCGGAGAGTTGCGCGCGTATCCCGCGGCTCCCATACGCGGCTAAGTCTCCAAATCGTGGGGAGGAGGGGGATGGGGAGGGAGGGAATGTTTGCATGTAGTTGAAAGTTGTACTAGATTGACGAATACCGAATTCAAGGAGTCGAAATGCCCGCTGTAACCGTGAACGACTGGACCGTCTTGCCGCGTGTCATCTCTGCGGCCCCCGACTATGAGGACCGCGCCCCGATCAGCGTCACCACGGCGCCCAAGGGGTATGAAGGGGAGGGTTTCCCGGTGCGTCGCGCGTTCGCCGGGATCGATGCGAAGCACCTCGACCCGTTCATCCACATGGACCAAATGGGCGAGGTCGAGTACGCACCCGGCGAGCCCAAGGGCACGCCCTGGCACCCGCATCGTGGTATTGAGACGGTGACTTACATGCTCGACGGCGTCTTCGACCACGCCGACAACCACGGCGGTGGCGGCTCGATCACCGATGGCGACACTCAGTGGATGACCGCCGGCTCGGGCCTCCTGCACATCGAAGCGCCGCCTGAGTGGCTCGTCAAGAGCGGCGGGTTGTTCCACGGCCTGCAGCTCTGGGTCAACTTGCCGAAGAGCCAGAAGATGGCGATCCCGCGCTATCAGGACCTGCGGGCGAGCGAAGTGGGTCTGGCATCGACGCCTGACGCGGGCGCACTCATCCGCATCATCGCGGGCGAGGTGGACGGCGTGAAGGGACCCGGAAGCACGTACTCGCCCATGGCGATGGTGCACGCGACCGTCATGCCGGGAGCGTCTATGACACTCCCGTGGCGTGCCGATTTCAACGCGCTGGTCTACGTCATGAGCGGCGAAGGGTATGTGGGCAAGGAGCGTCGTCCGATTGGCACCGGGCAGTTGGCGGTGCTGGGTCACGGCGAGAGCATCACCGTCGCGGCGGCGCAGCCGCAGGACGTACGGCATCCGTCGCTCGAAGTGGTGGTGTTGGGTGGGCTGCCGATTCGCGAGCCGATCGCGTGGGCCGGACCGTTCGTGATGAACACGAAGGCGGAGGTCATGGCTGCATTCGAGGACTTCAACAAGGGGCGGTTCGGGGTCATACCGAGCCAGCCGATGCCCCACGCCGACGTGCAAGGCGAGTCTTCCTGACGCGCAACGCCTAGCCTCCGTGGGCCCGCGGGTGGTTAGGCTGGCGCGCATGGCTGACTTCGTAGGCGCGATCGATCAAGGAACGACCAGCACGCGATTCATGATCTTCGATCACGCGGGCAAAGAGGTGGCAAAACACCAGCTCGAGCACGAGCAGATTCTGCCCCAAGCGGGCTGGGTCGAGCACAACCCGGTCGAGATATGGGAGCGCACCAGCGCCGTCGTCCAGTCCGCCCTCGGCAAGGCCGATCTCGTGGCAAGCGACCTGGCCGCCGTGGGCATCACCAACCAGCGCGAGACCACCGTGGTCTGGGACAAGCGCAACGGTCGCCCCTACTACAACGCCATCGTCTGGCAGGACACCCGCACGGACCGCATCGCCGCCAAGCTCGAGCGCGACGGCCACGGCGACCTGATCCGCCACAAGGCCGGACTTCCGCCCGCTGCCTACTTCTCGGGCGGCAAGATCCAGTGGATCCTCGAGAACGTCGCTGGCGTAGGCGAAGCGGCTGAGGCGGGCAACGCATTGTTCGGCAACACCGACACCTGGCTGATCTGGTGGCTGACTGGCGGCTACCGCGGCGGCGTCCATATCACCGACGTGACCAACGCCAGCCGCACGATGCTCATGAATCTCGAGACGCTGGAGTGGGACGACGAGCTCCTCGCACTGTTCGACATACCTCGCCAGATGCTCCCCGAGATCCGGCCATCGTCGGACCCGAACCTCTACGGCATGACCTCGGACCAGGGCCCGTTCGCCGGCCCAGTCGCGCTGAGCGGCGATCTCGGCGACCAGCATGCCGCGCTCGTCGGCCAGGTATGTTTTGCGCCCGGCGAAGCCAAGAACACCTACGGCACCGGCAACTTCCTGGTCCTCAACACGGGCACCGAGATCGTCCGCTCGAAAAGCGGGCTGATCACCACGGTCGGCTACCAGTTCGGCGCCGATCCTGCCGTGTATGCGCTCGAGGGCTCTATCGCCGTCACGGGTTCGGCCATCCAGTGGCTCCGCGACCAGCTTGGCATCATCGGTGGCGCTTCCGACTCCGAGGCGCTTGCTCGCCAGGTGCCCGACAACGGCGGCGTCTACTTCGTGCCCGCTTTCTCTGGCCTCTTTGCTCCCTATTGGCGCCCCGATGCGCGCGGCGTGATCGTCGGCCTGTCGCGCTTCAACACCAACGCTCACCTCGCACGAGCTGCCCTCGAGGCGATCTGTTACCAGAGCAAGGACGTCGTCGATGCCATGACTAAGGACTCCGGCGTGGCTATCGACGTGCTCAAGGTCGACGGCGGCGTCACCGCCAACGAGCTGTGCATGCAGATCCAGGCTGACGTGCTCAACGTGCCCGTCAGCAGGCCCCAGGTGCCCGAGACAACCGCACTCGGAGCGGCGTATGCGGCCGGGTTGGCAGTGGGCTTCTGGTCAGGCACTGACGAGTTGCGCGCCAATTGGAACGAGTCGAAGCGCTGGACCCCCCAAAGTGCTGAAGAAGACCGCACTAAGGGCTATGCCGGTTGGCAGAAGGCCGTGAGCCGGACCCTTGACTGGGTCGACGTCGAGTGACTCACCTCTCGGTGTCGCCATGTGGTCGACACTGATTCACTAGTGGCATGAGATCCGTCGCGCTATCTCCCCAGTCTCGTCAGACCGCCCTCGAAGCCATGGCTGCCGAACAGCTCGACATCCTGGTGATCGGCGGGGGAGTCGTCGGTGGGGGCGCGGCGCTCGACGCGGCAACGCGTGGGCTCAAGGTCGGGCTCGTCGAGGCGCGCGATTTCGCCTCCGGCACATCGAGCCGGTCGAGCAAGTTGATCCATGGTGGGCTCCGCTATCTCGAGATGCTCGACTTCCGCCTGGTCGCCGAGGCGCTCGGGGAGCGCAGCCTCTTGATCGACAAGCTTGCCCCGCACCTCGTCAAACCGGTCCCGTTCCTCTACCCGCTGACCCACCGCTTCTGGGAGCGCTTCTACGCCGGCTCGGGCGTCGCACTGTATGACTCGATGGCCTTTCTGTCGGGGCGCTCGCGCGGGGTCCCGCACCATACGCACCTCACACGTCGTGGTGCCCGCAAGATGATGCCTGCGCTCAAGAAGGATGCGTTGATCGGCGCGCTTCACTACTACGACGGCCAGGTCGACGACGCCCGCCACACGATGTTCCTGTCGCGCACCGCGGCCGCATACGGCGCCCACGTGGCCTCCCGCACGCGCGTCAGCGGCCTCATCCGTGAGGGCGATCGAGTCGTTGGTGCCGAGATTCGCGACCTCGAGACGGGCAACTCGTACGTGGTGCGTGCCCGCCAGGTCGTCAACGCCACGGGCGTATGGACCGATGAGACCCAGTCGTTTGCAGGGGAACGTGGGCAGTTCCACGTGCGGGCCAGCAAAGGCGTCCACCTCGTCGTGCCGCGCGACCGCATCCGTGGCGAGTCGGGTCTGATCCTGCGCACCGAGAAATCCGTGCTTTTCGTGATCCCCTGGGGTCGGCACTGGATCATCGGCACAACCGACACCGACTGGTCTTTGTCGAATGACCACCCCGCGGCCAGCCGCAGCGACATCGACTACCTGCTCGATCACGTCAACAAGGTGTTGGAGGTCCCGATCACGCACGAAGACGTCGAAGGCGTCTACGCGGGTCTGCGTCCCTTGCTCGAAGGTGAGTCCGAGGCCACCAGCAAGCTCTCGCGGGAGCATGCCGTGTCGACCAGCGTCAAGGGCCTCGTGGTCATCGCGGGCGGCAAGTACACGACGTACCGGATCATGGCCAAGGACGCGATCGACGCCGCAGTCCACGGCCTCTCCGACCGCAAGATTCCCGAATGCTGCACCGAAGACGTCCCGCTGCTCGGTGCCGATGGGTATGAGGCGCTGTGGAACCAACGCAGCGTCCTGGCCGAGTCGAGCGGCCTCGGCGTCGGCCGCATCGAGCACCTGCTCAACCGCTATGGCTCGCTCATCACTGAGATCCTCGATCTGATCAAGGAGGAGCCCGCGCTGGGACGCCCCCTCACCGGAGCCGA
This sequence comes from Nocardioidaceae bacterium, assembly GCA_025965395.1. Classification (GTDB taxonomy): domain Bacteria; phylum Actinomycetota; class Actinomycetes; order Propionibacteriales; family Nocardioidaceae; genus JAOPXA01. The sequence goes on from JAOPXA010000105.1 coordinate 6,670, forward strand.
CGACTACCTTCGCGCCGAGATCGTCTACGCGGCCTCGCACGAGGGAGCGCGCCACCTCGACGACATCCTCGCGCGCCGCACGCGCATCTCCTTCGAGACCTTCGACCGTGGCACGGTGGCGGCTGCCGAGGCCGCTGCGCTCGTCGCGAGCGTCCTGGGCTGGGACACCACCCAGGTCGAGCGCGAGGTGCATCACTACCTCAAGCGGGTGGAAGCCGAACGGGAGAGCCAGACCATGCCCGACGATGCCACCGCAGACGCGGCCCGTATGGGTGCGCGCGACGTCGTGCCCGTCTCGCATCCGACCTCGGTGGCTTAACGCGCACCTCGCTATTTGGCAGGTTGCTTGCAGGTGACGCTTGGCACAGCGCTCTGCAGCCCGACTGCGCCGCGCGAAAGCGCCACGTCTGCCTGCTCTTTGGACTGGATCACGTGCGCGATGATCGGCTTTCCGAATGCCAGCAGGGTGTCGTAGTTGGCTTGCGGAGCGTCCCAGTTGAGCCCGAAGTATGACCGCTCCGACGCCTGCTGGGGCGTGACGGCGTTTACCTCGTCGTTGTAGAGGTAGGACCAGGTGTGATAGCCGGCAGTCTCCCACTCGACGGCCCGAGGGCTCACTCCATACACCTTCCACACCACGTGCTCGGCGGCCTCCTTGGCAGAGTCGTAGTGGGATTCGACGAGTGCGGTCAGGTCGTCTTTGTTGGCGCCCTGCTTGTCGTCGATCACGAGCACCCGGTCCTTCCCGTGGGCAGCGAGCAGATCCTCGAGCCGCCCGATCACGCCGCCGTCGGCGACAGGCGCCGTGACCGGCATACCCAGCAGGGTCGCTGAGTCGGTCGAAGGAATGTCGTATGTCTGTCCGGTGACACGGGTCAAGGTTTGGTCGTGACTCATGATGTAGACCCCGTCGGACGATCGCCAGACCGAAACCTCGAGCACCTTGCATCCGAGCCCGACGGCGCTCTCATAGGCGTGCATCGTCATTTCCGAGAACTCGGCGGATCCGCCTCGGTGTGCCCAGACGACTTTGCCGGGAGTCTTGAGATCAGCGTCCATGTGGGCGACGGTGTAGGGCCCTTCGTCTGAGTCCCTCGTGAGGGCGAAAGCAGCAAAGATTCCAGCCCCCACCAAGGCGACGAGAACGATGCTGACGGCGGCAATCATCATGTGGTTGGTTGTCTTCATGAAGGGGCTTCCCGAAAATCGGCAGGACTCGAATCCTAACCCGCGGTCTGTGGCCGATGGTGACCGGCAATCCGGCTGTGCTTGAGACGATCGGCGCTCAAGCGACACTAGTGAGTAGCACGTGGTTGCGATCGTCATCGTGCGGAGAAGAACGGGGACTTTGATGCCGAAGGCATTACTAGCGAGTGGTGCGGTGTTGGTCATCCTGGCCACGGGCCTTGTCCTGCTCAATCATCGCGACGCGGGCAATGCACCGCCGTCGGCAGCGAAGCAGGCCTCCGATGTCAGCTTCAATCATCCGACCGAGCCCCAGGCAGACGTCACCCCCATCCTCGTCAACGGCCTGGATGAGCAGTACTCAAGCCAAACTGCTGAGGACTGGGTGACTAACGCGGACTTCGTGGCCGACGTGACGGTGACTGATGCGGTCGCGCTGCCCCTTGGCGACACCGATCGCAAACGCGGCGAAGGAAGCCAGGGCCGCACCGCATACCTTCGTGTCAACAAGATCATCTGGGCGACCGAGAAACCGAAGAAGAACCTTCCCGACAACTTCACGCTCGCAGCTTGGGGGTGGACTTTTAAAGACCACGACTTCGATGGCAAGGTGCCCGTCGTCGGCGGAGGAGGGTCACGCCTCGAGGAAGGGCATCGCTATATCGTGGGGCTGGTTTGGGAGCCTTCGCGGTGCTCAGAAGGTGATCCGATGGATCCCGCCCACTGGAGCTTCATTGGAACGAAGGGATCTATTCCGTTCGACTCAGGCGTCCTGGGCGTGGGGGAGTTCGAAGGCACGGTGCAGACACTCAAACCCCCGGTGGGGCCGTCACCAGAGTGGCAAAAGACCTTCCGCGACTCGGTCCTCGGCAAAGGCCTCGACGGGGTGCGCGACGCCTTGGAACAGGCCACACCAGGCAAGCGGAGGTTTTTGAAGCCATCGCCCTGCTGAAGAAAGGGCAACGCCCCTAACTTGTGGATTAGTCAACTGGCGAAGCTTTCCAGCGCTTCACGAGCCAACTGGGATAGCGTTTTACCTTCGCGCTCGGCACGGGCCGCAAGCCTGTCCCGGGTCTCCACGGGAACTCGGACGGCAATCTGTGGTGAGTGCTTGTCTCCACCGGTCAGCGATGGACGGCCGCGTCCTCGTGTGACGCGTTCGATGATCCGGTCCGCTTTATCGTCGGTGAGACGCGTCCCGTCGGGCAGGATGAACTTTTCCTTGTCGAGGTCGATGCCACTAACCGTGGCGTCCTTACCAACGATGTAATCCTCAGGGTCGACGTTGCTCATTGTTTCCTCCTGTTGCGCCAGTCGTTTGGTGTGCAGTGAATGACTGCGAGGCGACCTTGGCGGCGGTCGTCCGGAACGGCGATGATGTAACTCGATGCCCCGGTCGTCGGTTCCGATGAAGACGAGTGCGTCTCCATCGATTTCGGGTCGACCCGCATCAATCATGGCGGCCAGGATGTGGCTGTTTCCGATGCGGTGTTTGCGCGCCGTTCGGGTGATCCTGATCTCCACGAGTCAATTGTTGTTGACACAAAAGATTGTGTCACCCCACAAATAGGCGACGATGTCGCGACGGTCTGCGAGGTCTCGGAGCCTTCAGGCCTATGCGACTGTTGTAGGCGATCGTCCGTCTTCGCTCGACAGATCTGAGGGCTCCCACGAAACCCACAACACGGGGCTGCGGGTATACGGCAAGTACTCGGCAAAAGGAAAATCCCCGTCGCACTGAGACGACGGGGATTTATCTGGGGTGGACGACGGGACTCGAACCCGCGACCACCGGCACCACAAGCCGGGGCTCTACCAACTGAGCTACGCCCACCATGCACGTGCAAGGCATACGCCAAACACGGCCAGTAGAGTGTAGCGCGATCTACGCCGAAGGCCCGCGCAGGGACCCGCCGAACTGCTCGGCCAGCGCTCGCGCAGTGTCGCTGTCGGGTCCGGGCTGTGGCACGAAGACCGCTGCTCGGTAGTAGCGCAGCTCCTCGATGCTCTCCTGGATGTCGGCCAGCGCACGGTGGTTGCCCGACTTCGAGGGTGCGGCGAAATAGGCGCGCGGAAACCATTGGCGCGACAGCTCCTTGATGGAGGAGACGTCGACGACCCGGTAGTGCAGGTGCTGCTCGAGCTCGACCATGTCGCGCGCGAGGAACGTACGATCCGTCCCAACGGTGTTGCCGGCCAGGGGCGCTTTGCGGGGTTCGGGAACGTGCTCGCGTATGTAGTCGAGCACGAATTCTTCGGCCTCACGCAGCGTCATTCCGCCGTCGAGCTCTTCTAGCAGACCCGAGGACGTATGCATGTTGCGCACGAAGTCATCCATCTGATCGAGGGCCTCGGCCGGGGGTTTGACCACCAGGTCGATGCCGTCGCCGAGGACGTTGAGCTCGAAATCCGTCACGAGCGCAGCCACCTCGATCAGCGCATCGTTGTCGAGGGAGAGCCCGGTCATTTCGCAGTCGATCCATACCAGCTTGTCATTCATTGGAATACACACTAGTGGGTCACTTCACAGACACAGATAGGCTCTGGGGGAACCGAACGCCATCACGTCACGTTTAAGTGAGTGGAACTGACGCGCCGAAGAAAGTAGAACGTTGAGCCCGAGCGACAAGAACCGAACCAAGCAAGAACGTATGGCCCTTGCCGAGCAGATGCGCAAGGACCGCGAGAAGGCTGCTCGCCGCCAGCGCAGCGTCATCACGATCGGCATCGTCGTCATTGTGCTGATCATCGGAGGCGTGGCCGCGTTTGCCATCAAAAAGGCCGTCAATGACAACTCGCTCGGCGACTTCCCGTATGCGGCTCCGCGCAACACGGTTGAGAACGGTATGGGCATCCTCTTCGACACCAAGGCTGCTGGCGGCACCGCGACCGCGGGCACCACGCCGGTCAATGTCACGATCCACGAGGACCTCCAGTGCCCGGCGTGCCAGGCGTTCTTCGGCACCACTGGCGCGTTCCTTGACGGGCTTGTGGCCAGCGGGGACATCAGCATCACCTACATGCCGACCGCGTTCCTCGATGCCTCGAGCACCGACCACTACTCGACGCGTGCCCTCAACGCCGCAGCGTGTGTGCTGGACGACACCGACGTCGCGACGTTCCGCAAGTTCACCGATCTCTTGTATGCCAACCAGCCCGCCGAAGGCGGCGCAGGCCTCTCT
>JAOPXA010000110.1 GCA_025965395.1 Nocardioidaceae bacterium
ACTTCGACGAGGAAGTAGACAGACGCGTGCATTCCGCGCGGTCCGAGAAGCTCGCGCTTGAGCAACGGTGCGCGTTTGGCCCACCGATGGCGACGCTGCGGGAATCGCGTCCAGTTGGAGCCAAGAATGTTCTTGAAACCCAGGCTGAAGGTGGCGACATCCAGGTGAGGGGAAGCTTGTTCCATACGGCGATCCTCTCAGAGACCCCGTGTACGTAAGATCGGCACGTGAAGTGGGCGACCTGGGATGAAGCGGCGATTGCCGCGGGGATCAGTTTCGCGATCTTTCTCGTCCTGACCCGGTTCCCGTCCAGTCGGCCGCGCAACGCGGTGATGCCCGCGCTGAAAGAATTCGCGTTTGTCGCTTCCCTCTACTCGCTCTGGCGCCTCGCCCGTCAGCTTCCGTTCACGCATCCCAACGGCGCTGTGGACCGCGCTCGCTGGATCGATGACTTCCAGCATGCCCTGCACCTACCCACCGAAATCTCGATGCAGCACTTCGTCATTCAGCATGACCGGCTCGCCGAGCTCGTCAACGACTACTACGCGACCATCCATGTGCCCGCACTGATCATCTTCTTGATCTGGCTGTTCGTGCGGCACCGCGACAAGTACCCCCACTGGCGCAACGGGCTGGCCTTTGTGACGCTCTGCTGCCTCTTCATCCGGTTCATTCGGGTGGCTCCGCCGCGTTTCATTCCCGAGCTCGGGTTCGTCGATCTCTCACAGCGGTATGGCCTTTCGGTCTATGGACCCGTGGGCTCGGGCATCTCAGACCAGTACGCAGCGATGCCATCGATCCACATCGCCTGGGCTGCGGTCGTCGCGCTCGGCATCTTCAGCGTGAGCCCGAGCCGTTGGCGCTGGGTGTTCGTGTTGCACCTGCCGATTACGTTTTTCGTGGTCGCCGCGACCGGCCACCACTGGTGGCTCGACGGCATTGTGGCCGTAGTCCTGCTGGCCATCGGGCTGCGTCTCGATACGTGGGTCCGTACGAAGCGGGCGGCGCGCAGCACGGGCAACGCTAAGCCAACCATCCCTGCCACGGAAGACGCGACCTAAGCCTAGTCACGAGGGGGCGGCGCATGGCGATCACTTCGACGCGCCCACTCTCGAGACGACGACAATCGCGGCCGCCGCGAGGAGGATTACCGCGAATGCGCCAGCAACGCCTGGTGAGTACCACACCAGCAGGATGCCACCGGCCACCAGCACGATGGCGAGACGCAGCGGTTGACGCACCGATGGCAGGTCGTCCTTCGAAAAGCCACGCCTCTCGATCGCGGACCTGGCAGGGCCGAAGGCCACTGCGATGAGCCCGGCCACGGTCGCCGCCAACCCGACCAGCAGTGCTCCACGACGAAGCAATGCCGTGAGATGTTTGTAGTACGCGTGCACGGCATCGGTGCTCGCAATGCTTCTCGGAATGTGGTTAGCCGCTATCGACGCGCCCATGGAGATCGCTCCCCTGGTGAGGATCATCGTGACCATCAAACTGATCGCGATAAGGACGCCTGCGCGCAGGCGACGACGCGACAACGCGATCGCTCCAATCAAGATCCCGAGGGTAACGAACGGGAGCCAATTTGCCGCGCGATCCAACCACGTGACCGCCATCCGCGCATTCTCGACCTCTTCGGCGTCGGCGATGTCGATGACCAACGTTATAGGCGGCAGCGCCGCCACCACCTGCAGGCCCGCCCGGGCCAGTTGATCACGCACAGCGGTCACCATGCTGGTTAGGTCGAGCCGGAGCCTGCCATTGGTGATGGCCACGGTGTCAGTCGCGCCATCGACGGTGAGTAGGTCGACCAGCTCCCGGTGACCGACGGAGTTGACACTCACCCACAACTTAGGGAAGGCGTCGCTGCGCGTGAACTGCAAAGACTTGCGACGGATGAAGCGGTCGAACTCCTCGCCGAGTGCCGGAGCTAGAAACTGTGCCCGCTCAGGCAGCGCTGACTTAGCGCGCGCCTCCGCGTCAAACTGGTCCGTGATTGCCTTGGACACATGCCGGGCGACTTCGTCTTGGATGATCGGGTCGTTTGCCAAGGGCTTCACGTTGGCGATATAGCGATCAGTGTCGAGTATTTGGTTGCGTCCCCAAACCGAGACCAGGCTCACCACGGCGAGCAAACAGCCAACAACAGCCAGCACGACGGTGGTCGGACGACGCAACTTTGACAGGATGGGCACGGCACTCGATTCAGTTCGCGAAGGACGGATGTCAGATTACCGCGGCGGCAGGCCGATATCCCGAACATCAATCTGGTTCTTCCCATCTGATCGCCCTTCGGCGAGAATCGAACTACCCACGAGCGAGGAGCATGCGCGATGACCACGCGTCTCAACCCCTACATCGGATTTCGAGACACGGCTTCCGAAGCGATGACGTTCTACCAATCAGTGTTCGGCGGAGAGCTCGTCATGAACACGTTTGCAGACTTTCATGCCAGCGAGGACCCCGCGGAGCTCGACAAGATCATGCATGCGATGTTGATCACCGAGGGCGGTCTTGTGCTCATGGCGTCAGACACTCCCGCCAGCATGGACGTCGCCGATACGAGCAACATCACGATCTCGCTGAGTGGCGAAGATGGTGCAGAGCTTCGCGCCTACTGGGATGCACTCACGACACAAGGCACCGTCGTGCTTCCTTTGGAGAAGGCTCCTTGGGGAGATTCGTTTGGCATGTGCGTCGACAAGTTCGCCATCAACTGGATGGTCAACATCATCGGTGGCTAGCTCACTCGAAGACCTCGCCACAGCCCATCACGTCGCGGTTCGCTACGAGGGCTCTGATCGCGTCATGGTCGAAGTAGATCCTGCGATTGTCGTTGCCGTCCTCGCTCAGTTCGGCGTCGACGCGAGCACACCGGCGGCGATTGCATCTGCTTTGGAATCGGTACGTGACCAGGGAGCCAAGAAGGCCTTGCCGCCCACCATCGTGGTGCAGGAAGGCAACGCACACGTGTTGGGCGTGCAGGCTCAGGTCGTCTTGGAGGACGGCACGCGCCGCGAGACCGAGGGGGAACTGCCCGACGACTTGCCACTGGGCTGGCATCGCATCATCACGGTCGACCAGGACGTCGCTCTTATCGTCGTCCCCGCTCGTCTTCCCGAGGTGCCGTCGACGTGGGGGTGGATGCTGCAGCTGTATGCGTTGCGATCATCTGGGTCCTGGGGGATGGGCGACTACGCCGATCTGGCAGAGGTGGCTCGGCGAGCGGGTGCCGAGCAAGGCGCGGGAGTCCTGCTCGTCAACCCCGTGCAGGCCTTCAGTCCGTCACCGCACGTAGAGCGCTCGCCGTACTCGCCCTCGAGCAGGCGGTTCGCCAACCCTCTTTATCTCCGGGTGGTCGACACCTCAGCATTTGCCGCAGCTGGGCAAGAAGTGCAGAACAAGGTCTTGGCCCTCGCACCTGAACGCGACACCGAGCTCATCGACTACGACGCGGTCTGGGGCGCGAAGTTGGCAGCGCTCGAGCTTCTGTGGCCCTTTCACCAGGTTACGGACGATGTCGACGAATCCCTCGAATGCTTTGCGCTGTTCTGCGCGCTCGCGGAGATCCACGGACCAGATTGGCGTTCCTGGCCGCTGCCATTGCGCGATTCCCGAGGTCCTGCGGTCACTCAGGCTCGTGGCGAGCTTGCCGATCGCGTGGCCTTCTACGTGTGGCTCCAGGTGCTGTGTCGCGAGCAGCTAGACGCGGCACGCGACGCGGCGCGCCACGCAGGTATGTCGGTAGGCATCGTGCACGACCTCCCCGTAGGCGTCCATCCTGGCGGCGCTGACACATGGTCTGATCGCGAGCTTTTTGGTGCTGCCGTCCGCGTGGGTTGCCCGGCCGACGCGTTCAACGCACTCGGCCAGGACTGGGATCTTCCGCCCTGGCGGCCAGACAAGCTCGCGGAGGCCGGTTACGAGCCCTTCCGTGACGTCATCCGCAGCGTCCTGCGCCACGCCGACGGCATCCGCGTCGACCACATCGCCGGGTTGTGGCGCCTCTGGTGGATCCCGCCGGGCGAGCCCGCTCACCG
>JAOPXA010000113.1 GCA_025965395.1 Nocardioidaceae bacterium
TGTCGCGGAGCCATTCGTAGCCGTCGACGAACTCGTCTCCGTGGTGGATGCGCGTCTGAGGACGTACGTCTGCGACGGGAGGTTTGCTCATGGCTCGACCGTATCGCGTGGAACATGAGTGTCCCGAGGCGCGAGGGCCTCGTCATCGGCGGGAAACGTGATGATTGGTCCAGATGGTGTCTCACGGGTCTCGAACCGCACGGTGACCCGGCCGAGGCCGCTTCCCCAGACCCATCCCGGCCCGTGTTCGGTATGCACGACATCTTGGCCCGGATACCACTTGGCTCGTCGATGAGTCTCGGGCACTTCGGTCGACGTCTCGTCCGTTCCTGAATCGATGTCGAGAGGCTCGTCCTCGGCGAAGAGATCTTCTTGAACCCAGTCCGCGAGTCCCGAGACGCCCACCCCGAGCAAGCGCAGCCCGGCACGAGTATCGACTTGATGCAGGAGCGCTTTGGCGGTCGAGGCGAGCAGTGACGGGCTGTCAGTGGGACCGGCAAGCGTGAGGGAACGCGTAAGCGTCTCGAAGTCGTGATGACGGATCTTGACCGTGACGGTGCGGCCCGACAGACCGCTCTTGACCAATCGGGCGGCCACCTTGCGCGCAAGGCGTTCGACGATGACGTCCAGAAAGACCCCGTCGGAGATGTCGGACTCAAAGGTGTCTTCCATGCTGACGGACTTGGTCTCGCGGTGCGCCACGACCGGTCGGTCATCCTGGGCGCGGGCCAGGGCAAACAAGGACTGGCCACTCGAGACGCCGAGTATGCGGGTGAGCTCACTCGCGTCGACCGCGCGCACTTGATCGATCGTCTGGATGCCCACCCGCCGCAGCTTGTCTGCCGTCACGGGACCCACGCCGGGGATCGCGTTGGCTTGCATCGGCCCAAGAAGATCAGCCTCGGTGCCGGGCGCGACGATGAACAGGCCGTTGGGCTTGTTGATCTCGCTGGCGATCTTCGCCATGAGTTTGGAGCTCGCGACGCCGACTGACGCGGTCAGGCCGTGCGTGCGGTCGGTGATGTCCTGGAGGATCTTGCCCACGAACTCAGTGGTGCGCGCAGGGTCGAAGTCGTCACTCGCCGCCAGGTCGACGAACGCCTCGTCCATCGATAGCGGTTCCACGAGGGGCGAGGCTTCGCGGAGGCGTTCCATCACGATGCGGCTGGCCTCACGGTAGGCCTCGAAGCGACCGCCCAGAAACGCCGCATGGGGGCATCGCGCGCGCGCCTCGGCCGTGCTCATGGCTGAGCGAACCCCGAAGACGCGCGCCTCATACGAGGCCGTCGCTACGACGCCACGGCCCCCAACTCCACCCACGATGACCGGTTTGCCGCGCAGCGAGGGTTTGTCACGTTGCTCGACCGAGGCAAAGAACGCATCGAGATCGATGTGCATGATCGATGCTTGCGCGCGCATATCTCACTAGTATGCGTCGGGCTCGGGGTGAATCGCGGCTCTTAGACGAGAGTCTCTGCGAACAACTTCGTCGCGCTGGTGGAGCCCAACAGCTTGACGTCTCGTTCGACGATCTTCCACGTTCCGTTCTCGCGACGGAAGGTCCACCGGCTGAAGTTCGCGTGATTGATGATGAACGTGCCTTTGTCGATCTCATGATTGATGACGAAGCCATACCCCTCACCGACAGCGTCGTCGCCATCGATGGTGAACTGAGTCGGGACGGCGTGGTGCGAGCCGGTGATGGCGCTGAGCATGCCGAGCGTCGAGATGAACTCCATCAACGCTTCGGGGCCTTGGTACCTCGGCAGACCCATATCGGTGAGGTCGATGGCGCCATCTTCTGTATAGAGGTCAACGTAATCTTGGTTCCGACCCATATCGGCGGCGATCGAATAGCGAGTGAGTAGGTCTCGCAGGTCGCGCTCGTCCTCGAGGTCGTGGAGTCGCTTTTCCAGTGCATCAATTCTGTCCATGGGAGATCCTTCGGGAGTTTCGGTAGGGACTGGGGATCGTGATGGACGTCACACTAACATCGTGCATACGCCTTGTCACTGAATCATTAAGACGATTTTGTTTCGTCCACAGATGAGGGTGACCGAGACCTTGTCCACATGCGCCTTGGTCCACGGTCGCCGCGGGCGGAATTGTCATCGATTCTCGATTCATGACCGAAAACCACGCCCCCCATGTCCTCAAAGCTTCGAGCCTCACCGATCTCATCGATGTCGTCCCCGCACTGTTTGGGTTCCATCCGCGAGAGTCGTTCATAGCGATCTCCACCCACGGACCGCGTCGCCGGTTCGGCTTGCACGCACGCATCGATCTGCCGCAACCCGTCGATGCAGAGCTGGTTGCGGACATGGTCATGGGTCAGGTGCGCCACCAAAAGCCGGACGGCGTGATCCTGATGTGCTTCTCAGACGACCAGAGAGCGGCCGATGCCATGATGGCCGCGGCCCGGGACAGGCTGGGGCACATTTCTCTGGACGAGGCCGCGCGCGTGGGGTCAGATCGCTTCTGGTCCTACCTCTGCTCCGATGTCTGCTGCCCACCCGAAGGCGTGCCAATCGACACCGGATCAGGAGTGCTGCTGGCCGAAGCGATCTACGCGGGGCTGTCGGTGCTGCCAGATCGGGCCGCGCTCGTCGACACGATCGCCGCGGTGACGGGCACGGAGTTCGACACGATGGTGCGTGCGACCGAGGTGGCGCTCGGGCTCGCCGCAAGCGCATTGACGGGTCCCACCAGTGTGGACTCCTTGGCTGAGGGGTTGAGCCGCATTGAGCCGGCGCTGAGCCGAGTGCTTGCTGGGGGCGCTGACTTCAGTGACGACGAAGTCGCCACGATCTCGGTATGGATGACCGCGATCGCGGTCCGCGACGAGATGTGGACGCGCATGACCCGCGCCAACGCGCGCGCCCACGTGGATCTGTGGACCCGGGTCGCGCGCCGAGTCGTTCCACCGTTCGAGCCGGCTGTGCTGAGCTTGCTCGCGTTTGCCTGCTGGCTCAACGGCAACGGAGTTTTGTGTCGCGCGGCCCTGGAGCGTGCATTCGAGGGCGATCCTGACTACTCGATGGCGCTCCTGATCGAGCAGACCCTCGACTCGGCCATCTCGCCCGATCTGTGGTCGGGATTTATGCACGAACAAGGGGAGACGGCCTAGTGTGGTCGCATGGGTCAAGATGTCGGCGATCGGACGTTCACACGCGAAGACCGCACGCTCTATCGCGCAAAGATTCGCAAGTGTCTTGATATCCTCGCGAGGATGCTGACGGCGCGAGACTTCTCGACCGAGCGCCCCATGACGGGCATCGAGATCGAGTTCAATTTGGTCGATGCCGAGGGCGCTCCTGCGCTCAAGAACGCCGCAGCGCTGGAAGCCATCGACGACGAGGGTTTTCAGACCGAGCTGGGCCAGTTCAACATCGAGATCAACGTGCCCCCTCGACTCCTCGCCGGATTGGGCTTCCGTGACTACGAGGAGTCCATCCGGCGCGATCTCAACGCCGCCCAAGCGCGCGCCGAGCAGGTGGGCGCCAACATGGTGATGATCGGCATCCTCCCCACGCTCGAGGCTGAGCACATGACGGAGTCGACCATCTCCGCCAACCCGCGCTATCGGCTGCTCTCCGAGCAGATCTTGGCGGCGCGCGGTGAAGACATCGAGATCCTGATCGACGGGGTGGACCGCCTCGAGACCACTGCTGACACGATCATGCTTGAGGCCGCATGCACCAGCACGCAGCTCCACCTTCAAGTCGACCCAGACGACTTCGCGGCGCACTGGAACGCGTCACAAGCCAT
>JAOPXA010000122.1 GCA_025965395.1 Nocardioidaceae bacterium
GCAAGCGGGCTGCGGATGCCAGAGAGCGCAACCGACCCGACGGAGGCGCGCTCGTTGGACTCGGCCGATCCAAGCAGCGCAAGAGCGACCGGCGCATACGCGATCAACTGCATCAGCATGATCGGGATCACCATCGTGGCGTCACCGATCACGTAGACGGCGATAGGGATGCCGAGATTGCCACCATTGACATACGACGCGCCCATGCCGCCGATGACCGTATGACCGACGGAGGCGCCGCGAAAGAGCCGCGCCACGGGCACCCAAATCGCCAAGACGCCCAGCACGCTCAACACCGCGACCCCGAAGGCCTTGCCGAGCTCTGATGTGATCTCCGACTTCGACAGGATGTCGATCAGGAGGGCAGGGATCGCCACATAGAACACGACCCCTGCGAGGGCCTTTTGCGAAATCGCATCGAGGACACCGTAGTGAGCCAGCACGAAGCCGACGGCGATGATGATCGCAATGACACCAAAGCCTTCGGCAACCCCGCTCAAAGCTCCAGTTCAGTCGCCAATGCCCGCAACAGCGTCGCGGTTGGCTTGGCCTTCTTGGCGTCGGGGTGGCGGCCATGACGATATCCCTCGCCGAGGCCGTCGAGCAGACCAATGAGGTCCTCGACGATCACGGCCATGTCTTCGGGCGACTTGCGCCGTGCGGCCGACTGCGAACGCGCCACCGAGACTGTGGGGTCAAGGAGCCGCACTTGAAGCGCTTGGTCACCACGACGACCTTGGACGATGCCGAACTCGACTCGCGTGCCGGCCTTGATGGTCGTCACCCCTTCGGGCAAGGCCTCGGCGCGGACGTGAACGTCCCCGCCTTCGTCCTGGCTTAGGAATCCAAAGCCCTTTTCGGCGTCGTACCATTTCACTTTGCCCGTGGGCATGGGGTGTCCTCGCGTTTCTGTGCTGGCTATCTTCGACTACTAGCCTAGTGTGACGTGCGGTGCACCCCTAAACCGCTCTGGAGTTCGCGACGCGCTCGCTCGGCCCGCCGCTCTTCGAGCAGCAGGAAGAGGGCACGGCGCGCACGCACCCGCCGCTTCCTTGATTCGTACGGTGTCACGTCGCCTCCTACCGAGCCAACCGTCGCGTCACGACCTGGCGGCTGCTGACGAACAGGCCGGACACGAGCGCGGCCAGCAGCGGAACGGCGATGACCAGAATCCCCATGAGCGACCACGGGATGTCGACGATGGGGCCCACGTCAGGACCCAAGCCCGCCTGTCCGTTTGTCAGTGCGCGAGCAGCAACGACGCCCGGAGCGAACCCTGTGAGGACGCCAAGGATCGCTCCGACGAGGCCGATCACCAAGGCTTGGGCCGCCGCCATGATGCGTCGAGTCCGCGGGGCTGCTCCGACGGCTGCCATTGTCGCGAAATCGGGTCGCGCATCGCTGAGCGCCAGACCGGTCGCGCACAACGTGCCAACGAGGACCGCGAGGCCGCCGCCCACTGCGAGGAGCAGAAAAATCAGGCCCACGTAGCCCTGGTAGCCGCGCTCGACGTAGAGCGAACCTCCGCTCTCCTCGGTGGAGACAGCAGCGATGGCCTTCTTGAGATCGGCCTGCTGCTGTGAGGTCACCGTGCCGGAGATGTGGAACTTCGTTCCGCTCACGTCGAGGTCTAGTGCCTTGGCCGTTGCAGGGGAAATCACCGCCATTGCGAGGAGCGGTGCTGGCCCTTGGAAATCGCCTCCGATGGTGAGATGCGCTTCTTCTGCTGAGAGCTTGTGATCAGCGACGACGTCCATTTCGTCATTGGCATCAAAACGGATGACTCGAATGCCTAGCGTTCCGCTCGTGGCGGGGCCCTCGCCCGGGGGCACCAATGCTGAACCAGCGTTCAGCGACCGCGTTTGTTCGGGAGTCAGCGTGACACCCCAGGCGCGAAGTGTGTCGACATCGGCGGCCACGAGAGACGGCGGATAGGCTCCCGCGTACCCCGCCGGATCGGACCAGAAGCACCTATCTTCCTGGTCCGAACACGGCAACGCCAACAGTTCAATGGACTTGTCTTGCGAGGAATTGGCGAGGGCGAGCGGCGTAACCGTACGGTCCGGCAGAACCGCCTTGATCGCCGCAAGTACAGGTGCCGCATTGGGTCCGCTCGAGACCACTGCAGTGCCCTCGGGGTATTCGAACGCATATTCTGCTTGGCCCTGCGCATCGTCACTAAGGCTCCCAATGCCGAGGGCAACAATGCCAGCCACCGCAGCCATGACGGCAGCGATCGCTGGGGCGCTGCGCGACGTATGACGGGACGTATCGCGCAACGCAAGCCGTATCGGCAAGGGAAAGAAACCGGCAGTGCGGCCAATCAACCGGATGATGAACGGGGTCATGAAGACGACGCCGACCACCAAGACCAGCGCGCCGAGAGCTGCTGAGTTCGCCGCGTCATAGTCGTTGCTTGCCGAGAGGATCATGACCATGCCAAGTGCCGCAACACAAAGGCCGAAAAGTGGCCACCCGCCGCCGCCTTTGGAATCCACTCGTCGGCCCGCGAGCGCGGTCGGCAACGACGTCCGACTGATCATGAGCGCAGGGGTGTAGGCAGCCACGAGAGCGGCGACCGATCCCAGCAGAATCGATGCCAGGACCAGCTGCCACGACATTTCAAAGGGCTTGAGCC
>JAOPXA010000126.1 GCA_025965395.1 Nocardioidaceae bacterium
GCATTGCATGAACGACGACGTCAACATGCGCCATTACGGCGGCTTGACCAAGGCGATGCCGTGGACATTCGCGAAGTTCGGTCTCGGCTATTTCGCGATCATCGGCTTCCCCGGCTTGTCGGGCTTCTTCTCGAAGGACAAGATCATCGAGGCCGCGTTCGGTCAGAACTTTTGGATCGGTCTTGCTGCGCTCCTCGGCGCCGGCGTCACCGGCTTCTACATGACGCGACTCATGATCATGACCTACCTGTCGGAGAAGCGCTGGCAGAAGGACGTGCACCCCCACGAGTCGCCCAAGGTCATGACAGTGCCGCTTGTCGTACTCGCCGCGATGTCGGTTGTCGGTGGCGTGCTGCTGCTCAACGACTGGATCGTCGAGTGGCTGGAACCCGCGGTCGGTCCGACGGTCGAGCACCATCTCGCCATCCCCGCGATCGCCGTCTCCGGCATCGTGACCCTCGTGGTCATCTGCGGCGTGGCACTTGCCTATCTCCTGTATGGACGCAGGGCCATCGACGCGGAGAGCCTGCCCAACTCGCAGGTCTCCGTCTTCACCCGCGCCGGGCGCGCCGATCTCTATGGAGACGCCATCAACGACACCATCGCCGTGCGACCCATGACGCATCTCACGCGCATCCTCGTGTTCTTCGACGGGAAGGGAGTCGACGGCATCGTCACCGGCTCGGCTGACCTCGTCGGTCGCGCCTCGGAGACGGTCCGCAAGACGCAGACCGGCTTTGTACGGTCCTACGCCGCGGGCATCCTCGGCGGAGCCGTTGCGGTCACGCTCATCCTGTTGGCGGTGACGCTCGGATGATGCCGTGGCTCACTATTTTGGCGCTCACCCCTGTCGTGGGGGCGGCTGTTCTCACCGTCATGCCGCGCGAACGTGGCGACGACGCGAAGGCGGTCAACCTGGCGAAGATCGTGGCGCTCGGCTTCTCGTTGCTGACGCTCCTCGTCGCACTCCTGATGCTGATCGACTACGACCGTGACGTCAGCGGCTACCAACTGACCGAGAAACACACGTGGATCGCGCCGTTCGGCGCCTCCTACGCGGTCGGTATCAACGGCATCGGGTTGGCGCTCATCCTGCTGACGGCGATCTTGACGCCAATCGTGATTCTCGCGTCGTTCAACGACAAAATCGCCGGGCGCCGAAGCTTCAACTCATACTTTGCCTGGATGCTTGTCCTCGAGGGCCTCGCGCTTGGTGTCTTCGCGGCCAACGACGTCTTCCTGTTCTATGTCTTGTTCGAGGCCACGCTGATCCCGATCTACTTCCTGATCGGCAGCTACGGCGGCCCGACGCGTTCCTATGCGGCCGTCAAGTTCCTTATCTACAACCTCGTCGGCGGCCTGCTCATGCTGGCCTCGGTTGTAGGTCTGTATGTCGTCTCGGGCAAAGAGGGCACGCCGAGCTACATGATCAGCGACCTCGCTGCGCTCAACATCGACGGCGACACCGGACGCTGGTTGTTCCTCGGGTTCTTCATTGCCTTCGCCATCAAGGCACCGCTCTGGCCGTTGCACACGTGGTTGCCTGACGCCGCCGCTGCCGCGACACCGGGCACTTCGGTGCTCATGGTCAGCGTCATCGACAAGGTCGGCACGTTCGGCATGCTCACGCTCTGCATCGGGATCTTCCCCGAGGCGGCACAGTGGGCTGCGCCGGTCATCATCGTCCTTGCCGTGATCAGCGTGATCTATGGTGCGTTGCTCGCGATCGGCCAGAACGACATCCGCAGGCTCATCGCCTTCACATCGGTGTCGCACTTCGGGTTCATCGTCCTCGGTATCTTCGCCTTTACGACGACCTCGACGGTCGGCTCGACGCTCTACATGTTCACCCACGGTCTGTCGACCGCCGCGTTGTTCCTCGTCGGTGGCGTCCTCATCTCGCGTCGTGGGTCGGCCAAGATCTCCGACTTCGGTGGCGTGCAGAAGGTCGCTCCCGTCCTGTCGGGCGTCTTCCTACTCGCGGGCCTCTCGAGCCTCTCGCTCCCCGGCCTCGCACCGTTCGTGTCGGAGTTCCTCGTGCTCGCCGGCACCTTCTCGGTCAACATCCCGGCCGCGACGGTGGCCACCTTGGGCATTGTTCTTGCTGCGCTCTACATCCTGATCATGTATCAACGCATCATGACCGGGCCCCTGCGCGAGGACAACGCACATATCAAGGACCTGCACCCGCGCGAGATGGCCGCGTTCGCCCCGGCGATCGTGCTCATCGTGGGTCTTGGCTTCTTCCCGCAGCCGCTCATCAACGTGATCCAACCCGCGGTCGACCAGGTGATGGTGCACGTCGGGGTGTCGGATCCGCCGCCCAAGACGCCGACGACCATCCAGCCCGACACCGAACAGCACAGTGACACCGAAGGAGCACACGAATGATCGTCGCTGCTCCGCCGCCCATCAGCGGCCCGCACATCGAGTACGGCCTCCTGTCACCGATCTTCATCATCGGCGCGGTCGCCGTGCTCGGCGTTCTCGTCGAGGCATTCGCGCCTCGCGCCTCGCGCTTCGTCGTCCAAACCGCCCTCGCGCTGGTCGGCGTGGTCATCGCGTTCGGCGCCACTATCTGGGTCGGTGTGACGCTCGACGTCGTCGACGACACGATCGTGGCTCGCGGCGGCCCCGCCGGTGAGGGTGCGTTGTCGATCGATGGCCCCGCCGTCTTCACGTGGGGTCTCGTGCTCTGCTTTGCCTTCCTTAGCTTCATGCTCTTCGCCGAGCGCAGCCTCGAGGGTGGCCTCAGCGCCTTCACCGGCCGTGCCGCCGATGCTCCGGGAAGCCCAGGCGAGAGCGAAGCAATCACTAAGCGCATCGAGCACACCGAGGTCTTCCCCCTTGCGATGTTCGCGCTGCTCGGCATGATGCTTTTTGCCTCGGCCAACGACCTCCTGACCATGTTCGTGGCCCTCGAGGTCCTGTCGCTGCCGCTCTACCTGCTGTGTGGTCTCGCGCGTCGTCGGCGCCTGCTCAGCCAGGAAGCTGCCCTCAAATACTTCCTCCTCGGCTCATTCGCCTCGGTCTTCTTCCTCTATGGCATCGCACTGGCCTACGGCTATGCAGGCACGTTCAGCCTGGCCGGCATCGACCAGGCTGTCACCAACCGCATCGACAACCAGAACCTCCTCATCGCCTCGACCGCGCTGATGGCCGTCGGGCTGTTGTTCAAGATCGGCGCGGCCCCGTTCCACACGTGGACGCCCGACGTCTACCAGGGCGCGCCGACGCCCGTCACGGCG
>JAOPXA010000166.1 GCA_025965395.1 Nocardioidaceae bacterium
TGTCGCGCGAGCTGATCCCGACGTGGCACATCTTCATACGCGTGTTCCTGACCGTGGTCGTGATGACGCCGATCATGACGTATGCGGCCCTGCCGTGGATCACCAAGCGGTTCGAGTGGTGGCTGCAGGGCAAGCCCGCTCCTTGGCGCAAGTCAGGCACATCAAAGAGGGCTGTATGAGGGGGTCGCTTCTCGTCGCGGGCACGACGTCGGACGCCGGCAAGAGCGTCGTCACGACAGGGCTCTGTCGCGCGATTGCTCGGCACGGTGTCGGGGTCGCGCCGTTCAAGGCGCAGAACATGTCCAACAACTCGATGGTCTGCGCAGACGGGGCCGAGATCGGGCGAGCGCAATGGATCCAGGCGCTCGCCGCGAGGGCCGAGCCCGAGGCCGCGATGAACCCGATCCTGCTCAAGCCGGGCAGCGACCGGCGCAGCCACGTCGTCGTGATGGGCAAGCCGGCGGGCGACCTCACGTCGCGCGACTTCATCGGTGGACGGGGGCATCTCGCGGCGGCGGCGTATGACGCGTACGACGACCTGATCGGGCGGTATGACGTCGTAGTGTGCGAGGGCGCGGGGAGCCCGACGGAGATCAACCTGCGCGCCGACGACTACGTCAACATGGGGCTGGCGCAGCACGGGCAGATCCCGACGGTGGTGGTCGGCGACATTGACCGCGGCGGCGTGTTTGCCGCGCTGCACGGCACGGTGGCGCTGCTCGAGGCCGCGGACCAGGCGCTCATCGCGGGCTTCGTGATCAACAAATTCCGCGGCGACGAGACGTTGCTCCGACCCGGGCTGGATGCGTTGGAGGCGATGTCAGGGCGACCCGTGCTGGGTGTTCTGCCCTGGCGACCGGACCTCTGGCTGG
The DNA here is from genome assembly GCA_025965395.1 of Nocardioidaceae bacterium. Classification (GTDB taxonomy): domain Bacteria; phylum Actinomycetota; class Actinomycetes; order Propionibacteriales; family Nocardioidaceae; genus JAOPXA01. Next base: position 873 of record JAOPXA010000166.1, read on the forward strand.
ACTCCGAGGACGCGCTCGACCTCGCTGGCAGACGCGCCACGTCGGGAGCGCCGCTGCGGGTCGCGGTCGTGCGATTGCCGCGGATCAGTAACTTCACCGACGTGGACGCGCTAGGGATCGAGCCGGGCTTGGACGTCGTTTTTGCGAGCGATGCCCGCGCGCTCAGCGATGCCGACGTGATCATCGTTCCGGGCACGCGCGCCACGATCGCTGACCTCGCGTGGATGCGCGAGCGTGGTCTCGACCGCGCCATCGTGGCCCATGCCGAGTCGGGGCGGCCGGTCCTGGGAATCTGTGGCGGATTCCAGATGCTCGGGCGCGAGGTGGCTGATCCCGAGGGCATCGAGGGCGCTGTGGGCGTGGTGGTGCCGGGCCTCGGGTTGCTAGGCGTGGCGACGGAGTTCGCCGCCGACAAGGTCCTGCGGCTGCCGACCGGCTCGGCGCTCGGGGCGGCTGCGACGGGTTATGAGATCCACCACGGTCGGGTCACGCGCGACGCTGGTGTGGAGGAGTTCCTTGGCGGGGCGCGTTCGGGACTGGTCTTCGGCACGATGTGGCACGGCAGTCTTGAGTCCGACGGACTGCGGCGGGCGTGGCTCGCTGCGATCGCGCCGAGCTTCGACCCCGGCCCCCTGGTCAGCTTCGCGGAGACGCGTGAGGCGCGGATGGATCTGCTGGGTGACCTCGTGGAGAAGCATGTCGATGTGCCCGCGGTGATCGATCTGATCGAGCACGGTGCGCCCGCGGGGCTCTCGTTGCTCGCGCCGGGCGCCGACCGGTGACGATCCTCATCCTGGGCGGCACAGGCGAGGCACGTGAGCTGGCTGCGCTGCTGGCCGCGCAGGGCGTGGCGATCGTGTCGTCGCTTGCTGGTCGGGTGGCGCGTCCCCGGCTGCCCGTGGGGGAGGTGCGCGTCGGGGGGTTTGGCGGCGTCGACGGCCTTCGCTCATACCTGGCCGATGCCGAGATTGCTGGCGTGGTTGACGCCACGCATCCCTTTGCTGCGCACATGAGTGTCAACGCCGCGGCCGCATGCAGCGCTTCGGGCGTGCCGCTGCTTCGGCTTGAGCGGCCCGGGTGGGCATCCGCTCCCGGGCACGAAACCTGGCACTGGGTCGACGACCATGACGAGGCGGCAGGCGTGGCCGCTGGACTCGGCTCGCGGCCCTTCCTCACGATTGGTCGTCAGCAACTGGGTCATTTCGTCGGGCCGTTGGGCGCGCTCGAGGCACTCGTACGGGTCGTAGATCCTCCCGAGATCGAGCTACCTTCGGCGTGGACCTTGCTGCTCGACCGTGGGCCGTACGTCTTGGATGGCGAGTTGGATCTGATGCGTTCGCATGGTGCGGATGTCCTCGTGACGAAGGATTCGGGTGGATCCCACACCTGGCCCAAGATGGAGGCTGCGGCGGCCCTCGGCATACCGGTCGTGATCGTGAAGCGGCACTCCGAGGTCGTCGGTGTCGAGTCGGTGCCCAGCGCGGTGCATGCCGCCGATTGGTGCCTCGGTCTCTAATCTCAGCGGAGGGGGCGGGTTCGTGAGGCGAGTGCGGCTACAACGGCCGCGCCAAGGCCCACGGCCAGCGCAAGGCGCGTGGCGCGCGCGATGTCGTCGGGCGTTGCCTCAGGTCCGTCGCCCAAGGTGTGTCGGTCCTCGACGCGCCCGTCGTATGAGTTGACGCCGCCGAGCGTGACGTCGAGCGCCCCCGCAAAGGCGGCCTCGACGGGGCCCGCGTTGGGGCTCGGATGGTGCTTCGCATCGCGTCGCCAGATCCGCCACGCGTCGCGGGACGATCCGGAAACTAAGGGCGCCGCTGCGACGGCGAGCCCAGCCGACAGTCGCGACCCCGGCAGGTTGAGCAGGTCGTCGAGGCGCGCGGAGGCCCAGCCGAAGTTCTCATACTGTTCGCCGTGGTGGCCGACCATCGCATCGAGGGTGTTGGCCGCTCGATAGGCGGCGAGGCCACCCATCCCGCTCAGTGCGCCAGCGAGCAAGGGCGCGACGACAGCGTCTGACGTGTTCTCGGCGACCGACTCGATCGTCGCCCGGGCGATCTCGCTCTCGTCTAGGTGGGAGGGATCTCGACCGACCAGGTGGGTCACGCGTTGTCGTGCCGCGGGAAGGTCGTCGTCGGCCAGCAGGGCAGAGACGGCAGTCGCCTCGCGCTCGAGCGAGCGTCCGCCCAGCACCGCCCACGTGGTCACCGCGGTGGCTAGAGTGTGGGTTGCGGGGTGGTTGCGGGTGGTTCGCTCGGCAAGGCTGCCAGCAAGGCTCATCGATCCGACCAGCGCGGCGGTGAAGCCCACGCCACGCACGCGACTGTTGGCATACATGCGTCGCTCGAGGCCCTGTGCGAGTCGCCCGAACCCGGCCACCGGGTGCATACGTGCGGGATCGCCCCACAGCCGGTCGGCTGCGAAACCCAACAACAGGCCCGCGGCTCGGCTGGGAAATCGGGGCATGGAAGAACTCTCGAGAGGAGCGGTACGGTGAACTCCAGAACTCTATCCGAGCCGGAGGTACGGAGTGGGACACAAGGTGCTCGTGACGGGCGGCGTGCGATCGGGCAAGTCGTTCCACGCGGAGACGTTGCTCCTAGGAGAGCCTCGGGTGACCTACGTGGCGCCCGGCCCTGCAGCCGATGATGTGGCCGATCCTGAATGGGCGCACCGCGTGGGCATCCACCAGGCGCGCCGGCCCAACCACTGGTCGACGGTCGAGACGACCGACCTCGCGGGCGCGATCGCGGCGGCCGAGGGTGCTGTGCTGATCGACTGTCTCGGCACGTGGCTGTCCGCGCTGCTCGACGAGTTCGACGTATGGGATGCCGTGCGCGAGGAGTGGGAGCCGCTCGTCATGGAGCGGGTCAGCGCGACAGTCGATGCGTGGAGCGCGAGCACGGCGACGCTTGTCGCGGTCACCAACGAGGTGGGTATGGGCATCGTGCCGGAGCATCGTTCGGGGCGGATCTTCCGCGATCTGCTCGGCACGGTCAACCAGCGCGTCGCCGCGGCGAGCGACGAGGTGTTACTGGTCGTTGCCGGGCGCACGATAAGCCTGTAGCTCGCCGCCCGGCCGACGTACCTCGGGTTCTTGACGCATCTCCTGGGTTGCAACCCATTGGATGCCTCGGATTCCCATGGCCTCATGGGAATACGACGGGGGTTAGGGGGCGGAGGCGACGACGAGCAGGGCCGCCAGCGCGAGCTCGATGGCTGCCCCGAACGTGTCTCCGGTGACGCCGCCGAACCGCTTGACGGAGCGGATCAGCAACAATCCGACGACCAGAGAAGCCGCAGCCACGGCGATCAGACCTCGCCACCAGGGCAGGTCAGCGGCGACGAAGCCCAGGACCGCAACGACCGTCACCACCGCCACGACCAGCGCAACAGAAGCCCGCGCCACGGTGCCCGCGAATGCCGATCCGAGTCCTTCGGCACGAGCCGCTGGCACGCCACTCATACACGTGGC
>JAOPXA010000199.1 GCA_025965395.1 Nocardioidaceae bacterium
GTGACGCCTCGGGTTGGATCGCTCTGATTGTCCCTGACCGTCAGCTCGACCTTGCGACCGTTGATGCCACCAGCAGCGTTGAGAGTCTCGATCTTGGCGCGGACCCCGCGTTCCACTGCCTTCTGTGATGGTGCGAGCAGTCCCGTCACTCCCGCGGACATGAAAATTTGGAGGGGCTTCTTGGTCGTGTCTGCGCCCTGTGAATCACTCCCTGAGCAGGCCGCTGTGAGGGCAAGCGCCCCTGCCGCCCCGATGATCGCAAGCCGGTTGATGCTCTGTTTCATAGTCATTCGTGGTCCTCCAGTTAATGAGACGTGTCCAACGGACGTTTCGCGCGGACTTAGTGCGGTTTTGTCAGGCGGAGTTGCCCCCATCGACGGCGACGATCGAGCCAACGGTGAACGAAGACTCCTCGCTGAGGAGCCACGTGATTGTGCGAGCAATTTCTTGGGCATCAGCCATGCGCGAGATGGGCCGCGGCGCCACCGTCGCGAGCGCACCACCGGGCATCGTCACGGCTGAAGCCATCGGGGTGTCGACCCGACCAGGCGCCACCGCGTTGATGCGAATACCGAACGGTCCATATTCGATGGCGGCACTGCGAGTCAGACCGATGATGGCGTGCTTGCTCATCGTGTATGCGGTCATGGCGGGCGCGGTGCGAAGTGCGCCACTCGATGTCGTGTTGACTGCACTGCCTGGCCGGTCGAATGCGCGGAGTCGACGGACGAACTCGCGAAGAACGAGGTAGGCCCCGCGCACGTTGATAGCCATCAGTCGATCGAATTCGGCTACGTCGGTCTCACCAAGGACGTCGCCCACGACGAGGACGCCGGCGTTGTTGTGGAGAAGATCGATCGGTCCCCATGTGCTGGTGGCCTCGGCGAATGCATCAGTGACAGATTGCTCGTCGCTCACGTCACAGCAAACGATGGACACAGCATCTGGGTCGAGTGACGAGCGCGCTCCCTCAAGTTCTGCGATGTCGATGTCAAGCATCGCAACCTTGCATCCTCCCGCGACCAACTCGCGCACCACGGCGAGCCCGATGCCGCGCGCCGCACCTGTCACGATCGCGACCTTGCCCTCGAATTGGCCCGGTGAATTGATCACGCGCTCTCCCTCGTTTCGTATATCGCGTCCCGGTCGCCGTCAGGCGACGTTCGCTCCACGATGAAGCGACACAGTTCTGCGACAGCTAGGTCCGCATCCGCGATCAGTCCGAACATGTTGAGGAATGCGTGAATCTGACCCTTGTAACGCACATGGGAAGCGTCGACACCCTCGGTCTGCAAACGCGAGGCGTACGCTTCGCCCTCATCTCGAAGCGGATCGCACTCGGCAGTCAGAACATACGCAGGCGGAAGACCTGACAGCGACGTCGCGTGCATAGGCGAGACCAAGGGATTGCCGCGCTGCGCGAGGTCCGGGACGTACTGGTCCCAATACCAGCGCATTTGGCTTCGACTGAGAAGAAACCCGTCGGAGTACTGCTCGAACGATTCGTAGTCCATAGTCGAGTCGAGCACGGGATAGATCAGCACCTGCAGCGCAATACGGGGGCCGTCTTCGTCGCGCGCTCGAAGAGCAACCGCCGCCGCAAGATTCCCGCCCGCGCTACTGCCAGCGATGATCAATCGACTCGGGTCACCGGAAAATTCGTGGGCATGTTCAGTCGCCCACAAAGTTGCCGCGTACGCGTCCGACAAGGGAGCGGGGAAGGGATGCTCAGGTGCCAATCTGTAGTCGACGTTGACGACCGCGCACCGGGCGAGGTTCGTGATCCGGCGACAAGTTCGGTCGTGCATGTCGAGGTCGCCACTGACCCACCCCCCTCCATGGAAGTAGACAACGACGGGGAAGGGTCCCTCGCCCGATGGCACGTACACGCGCACCTTGACGTGCTCGGAGATGGCTTCTTCAAAGCACCGGCCGACCGGCTCCACGTCCGTCCCGATAAACACCAGGGCGCGAGTTCGTTGCATGAACTCCTTCGCTTGGTCCGGGTCGGTAAGTGCCGCCTCGGGGAACCCCAACGTGGAGTTGTTGGCGGCGACGAGCCGTGCGGTATCAGCTTTCAATCGCTTGTAGTCGCTTACCGCGTCATTCACCGGTTCTCCTGAATTCCTGAAGGTGAGCAGGTGATTCTCCTGCAAAAATGTCATTTGCTCTTGACATCCTTCGACTATTCGAAGCATGCTCTGACTATTCGAAGAGCGTAGAGACGTACGTCACAACCTGTCAAGGTGCTGACCGACCGATATCTCGGCGCTGCTCTTTGCCCGCAAGGTGCAACACAACTGATGAGGAGTACGTGAATGGCACAGGAAATGGCGACCGATCTGGTCGACCAATCACTCGGATGGCTTGCGGATTTTGAGGCGGCAATGAGCAACCAAGATTCGGGCTTGCTTCGAGGGTTGTTCCTTCATGACTCGTACTGGCGCGACATGGTGTCCTTCACGTGGGATCTCCGCCAGGTCTACGGAATCGACAAGATTGAGACGGAACTGTTCTCGGTAGTCGAGACCGTCCGACCCGCCAATCTGGCGCTCGACAAAGATCGGCCCCTTCCTCTGGTCTCCTCGGTCACAGGGGCTGACATTGTCGAGGTGTTCTTCACGTTCGAGACAGCCGCCGGCTATGGAAAAGGCTTTCTCAATCTGATTCCAGACGATTCGTCATCGTGGAACATGCGTGCTCGTCTTCTCAATACCGTTCTCTACAGTCTTAGAGGCATCCCCAACACGTCGCCTACGCGGCATCCCGAGCAGGGATACGAGCAAGAATCTCGTGGTCAGACATGGCGGGACAACCACCACGTCCGCACCGGCTACGTCGATCGTGATCCGGAAGTGCTCGTTGTGGGCGGGGGTCAAGCCGGCGTCTGCATCGCGGCTCGGCTGGACCAGCTCGGTGTCGACACTCTGGTTGTGGAGCGCAATGATCGTGCGGGCGACAACTGGAGAAACCGCTACGACAACCTGGCGCTGCATACCCCCACCGACATGTCGGACTTTCCCTTTTTGCCGTTTCCCCGAACATTCCCGAACTACCTGTCTAAGGACACGTACGGCGACTACATCGAGTCCTATGTCAAGATGCTCGATCTCAACTTCTGGACCTCCACTGAGTTCGTTTCTGGTGAGTTCGACGAGGCGGCCGACGCGTGGCTGGTTACGCTCCGCACCGCGGACGGTACGAATCGGACGCTCCGCCCGAAGCACCTCATCCTGACGCTTGGCAGCGAAGGGGGTAAAGCTCACATTCCTGACCTCCCGGGACTGACTACGTTCCACGGCGCGGTAATGCACTCAAGTGCCTTCACGTCGGGGAAGGACTTTGCCGGCAAGAAGGCGATGGTCGTCGGAATGGGCAACAGCGGCCACGACGTCGCGTTCGACATGAGCAACAACGGCGCGGCCGTGACGATGGTCCAGAGAAGTTCGACGAGTGTCGTCAGCCGCGAGATGGCCAATCTCGCGTACGGCTTGTACTGGATGGGTGACGTTCCTCAGGACGAGGCAGACCAGCGATTCAGCGCGAGCTACGTGTATCCATTGCTTGTCGAAGCTTTGCAGGGATACACCGCCATGATCGCGGAGGCCGACGCCGAGCTCCTGACCGGGCTCGAGAAGGCTGGTGTCCGCCTCGATCAAGGACCTGACGAAACCGGATGGCTGATGAAATTCATCCGCCACGGCGGGGGTTACTACCTCAACGTGGGTTGCTCAGACGCGATCATTCGGGGCGACATCAAGGTGGAGCAGCTTGACAGCATCGATCGATTTGTTCCCGAGGGTGTGCGGATGACCGACGGGAGCAGTGTCGAGTTGGACGTCGTCGTTCTAGCCACCGGTTTCGAGAACATGCAGAGCCACGTCAGAAATCTTCTGGGCGACGAGATTAGCGCCAAAGTAGGCGAGATCGCCGGAATCGGTGACGACGGCGAGATTCGAAACCTGTGCAAGCCAACCGGACAACAAAACCTCTGGTTCTTGTTCGGCGGCATCGCCGACGCCCGCAAGGCGTCGGCATGGCTCGCTCTTCAAGTTAAGGCTCGCCTCGAGGGAATCGCTCCCCCTCTCGTGCGCCAGAAGGACGGCTCTCTCAAAGCGGTCTACCACGAACCTGCGCTGGTCGAAGCGCAGTAGTCACCAACCAACCATCCGCACAACAACAACCGATTGGACGAACCATGGAAAAAGGCACTTGGGTCTTTCGGAAGACACAGGGCCGCGGACCGTTCTCTAAGGCAAGATCGAGGTCCTCTCTGCCGTCATGGACTTTCCTGTGAAGTTCGGCGCGTTCATGGGTCCGTACCATCACCCTGGAACGGACACCAACTACGCGATTCAAAGCGATCTCAAGTTCGTCGAAGTCCTCGACGAGTTGGGATTCGCTGAGTGCTGGATCGGAGAGCACCACAGCGGTGCGGTGGAGATCGTCGCTAGTCCGGAGATCTTCGTCGCAGCCGCTGCCGAGCGAACGAGGCGCATCAAGCTCGGGCTTGGCGTCGTGACGCTTCCTTATCACCACCCGTTTCTCGTAGC
>JAOPXA010000208.1 GCA_025965395.1 Nocardioidaceae bacterium
TGGGGGTGGGGTTCGTCGAAGACCCTCGGTCTCATTGCGCTTGCGGTCGTCATAGCGATCCTTTGGATCTACGTCGAGAACCGCTCCGAGTCGCCCCTCATCGACATGGACATGATGCGCCTGCCTGCTGTCTGGACAACGAATGCGGTCGCACTCCTGGTCGGTTTCGGCATGTATGCATCGTTCGGCTTCCTGCCGCAGTTCAGCCAAACGCCATCGGAATCGGGCTACGGCTTCGGAGCATCCATCACCGAGTCGGGGCTGATCTTGTTGCCCTCCTCAATCACGATGTTCACCGTCGGCATGATGTCGGGTGCCTTCGTGCGCCGAATCGGTGCCAAGTCCGTCGTCGTCCTCGGCTGCCTGATCGTGTCACTCTCGTTCGCCATGGTGGCATTCACTCACGAGCACAAGTGGGAGCTCTATGCTGCCAACGCCGTCATGGGGGCGGGGATGGGCTTGGTATTCGCCTCGCTGTCGAACCTGATTCTGGCGGCGGTCCCACCGGAGCAGACTGGCGTCGCGAGCGGGATGAACGCCAACATCCGTACGATCGGAGGGTCCATTGGTGCTGCAGTCATGGCCACGATTGTGACCGCGACGCTGCTGCCAACCGGGCTGCCGACCGAGTCCGGCTACACCCGCGGGTTTGCGGCGCTGACGATCATCATGATCGTTGCGGCCGCGGTGGCCTTGATGATCCCGCGCATGAGTCGCGATGTCATCGAGGAGCACTTGGCGGGCGAGCCTGAGCATGCCGAGCTCGGCATGGTCGCCGGCGGAACGCTGGTCGGAGACAAAAGCGAGTAGGCCCCATCCCCACGATTTGGATGTTTAGACGCGTATGAAGTCGTGTCGATACGCGTTCACGTATCCAAATCGTGGAGACCGAGGGGCCTTGCCGCCGCTCGTATGACTTAAGGCGCGACCGACTCGTCAAGCGCGACCTCGAAGGTCGTGGCGGTGAGCGTGCGCAGCTCCTCGATGGTCTCGCCCGGCGCGATGGCCGTGAGGACGAGTCCGGTCGGTGTCACATCGAAGACGGCTCGATCGCTGATGATCCGGTCGACGACCTTCGCCCCGGTGAGGGGCAGGTCACACTCGGCAACGATCTTCGGGGTGCCGTCCTTCGCGACGTGCTCAGTCAGCACGACGACGCGCGGAGTGCCCGCGACGAGGTCCATGGCGCCGCCCATGCCCTTGACGAGCTTGCCCGGCACCGTCCAATTGGCGAGGTCGCCGTTGCCGGCAACCTGCAGGGCGCCGAGAATCGCGAGGGCGATGTGCCCGCCGCGGATCATCGCGAACGACGTTGCCGAGTCGAAGAAGCTGGCGCCTGGCATCACCGTGACGGTCTGCTTGCCGGCGTTGATCAGGTCGGCGTCCTCTTCGCCCTCGAAGGGGAACGGTCCCATCCCGAGAATGCCGTTCTCGCTCTGCAGCGTCACGATCATGCCATCGGGCACGTGATTGGCAACCAAGGTCGGGATGCCGATGCCGAGGTTGACGTAGTCGCCGTCATGGAGTTCTTGGGCCGCAATGGCGGCCATTTCGTCTCTCGTCCACATGGGTGGTCTCCTCTAGGCTTCTGCGTTGGCGCGGGGGCGGACGGTGCGTTGTTCGATGTCCTTCTCGCGGGGAAGGGCGGTCACGATGCGATTGATGAAGACACCTTGGGTGTCGATGTGACTCGGATCCAGGAACTCGTCGCTGAAGACCTCGACCTCGGCGACCGTCAACTTGCCCGCCGTCGCCACGACGGGGTTGAAGTTGCGCGAAGCGAGGCGGTATCGCAGGTTGCCTTCGGCATCGCCGATGTAGGCGTGCACGAGCGCCAAGTCGGTCACGATGCCACGCTCGAGGACGTAGAGCTCGCCGTCGAACTCGGTCACGGTCTTGCCCTCGGCGACCGGGGTTCCGACACCGGTCTTGGTGTAGAAGCCTGCGATTCCCGCACCACCGGCGCGAAGCCGCTCGGCGAGCGTGCCCTGGGGCGTGAACTCGACCTCGAGCTCCCCGTCGAGGAACTGCTTGGCGAACAACTTGTTCTCTCCCACATACGAAGCGATCACCTTGCGGACCTGGCGGTTGTCGAGGAGAACTCCGAGGCCCTTGCCGTCGACGCCCATATTGTTGGACACGATCGTCAGGTCGGTGACTTTCGAGTCGCGCACGACGTTGATCAGGTCAACAGGGTTGCCGCTGAGGCCGAAGCCGCCCACGGCGATGGTCATTCCGTCAACGAGGACATCGCGCAGGGCATCTTCGGCCCCTGAACGCTTCTTGATCCGCATAAGACTCCGTTCGACTGGCTATCGCGGCCAGCGTTCGTATGATGGCCGCAGTCGACGACCATCGCCAGTGAATATCACGCCGCACGGACCTGTCAAACCGCTAGAAATACTGTATTTGCTCGATTTTCACCACGAGAACAAACTGCGAGAATGCGTCCACCATATGAACGCTATGCTGGACGCTATGGACGAATTGGCCCAAGGGACACAGGTCGTCGCACGGGTGGGTCTTGTCCTTCGCACTGTCGGACGTTTTGCGCCCGAGGGCGCCACGACGTCGCAGATTGCCAGCACCGCGGGCCTCGCCAGGCCCACGGCGCACCGCTTGTTGACCGCGTTGGCTCACGAGGGGATGCTCGACCGCGATCCACAGACCTTGAGATGGTTTGTCGGCCCGGAGATCTATGTGTTGGGGGCGTTTGCGTCCGGTCGACACAACGTCACCCGCCGCGCCCACGAGTGCGTGCAAGCGCTGGCTCGGGCGACGGGGGAGAGCGCATTTCTGAGCACGCGGCGCGGCGACGGAACTCTATGCCTGCTGCGCGAGGAGGGCACCTTCCCGATCAGGTCATTCGTGCTCTACGAAGGGGTGCGGTTCCCCCTGGGAGTAGCTTCAGCGGGTTTGGCGATCCTGTCGTACCTGCCCACGGACGAGGTCGATGCATACCTGGCACGCACGGATCTCGAGAAGGACTGGGGCCCTAGCCACGCGGAGGCGCCGGTGCGCGAACGCATCGCGGAGACGCGCGCGCACGGATACGCCGTCAACCCCGCCTTAGTGATGGAGGGCAGTTGGGGGATGGGCGCTGCGGTGTTTGATCCCTCGGGCCAGCCCGCCTGGGCACTCAGCATCACTGGCATCGAGTCGCGGTTCCGGCCCGATCGTCAGGCCGAGCTTGGTGCGCTCCTGCTCGAGCAAGCTCATCTGCTGTCGAAGCAGATGAGCTCGCCGGGGGAGTAGGTCAACCCTGACGGGCCTTGAGACGCGGATTGTCGCGATTGATCACATACGTGCGTCCGTGACGTCGCACGACCTGCGATCCCGGTTGATTCTTGAGCGAGCGCAATGAGTTGCGTACCTTCATGATGACTCCTTCGTTATCTCGTATAACCATCGCTAACTGACAATCATTCCCAAGAGTCGCAACTCATCCCCACGATTTGGAGACCTACACGCCTATTGCGCGGGCTCGATACGCGTTTACGTATCCAAATCGTGGGGAGGGCGAGGTACGAGCTTGGCGTCGCGGATCCGCTTGGCGAGCTCGGCGAGACCCTTCGCCGGGGCGGAGTCGATGAGCGGCGGTGCAGCGCTTCGCGTGAGGTCGTCGGTCAATGACTCGATCTCGTCGCGCTGCTCTCGGCCGAGGGCCGTGATCTTCTTCTCGGCATCGAGCCAGCCACGACGCACCAAGGCGTCCTGCGCCTCGGCCCAGTGCTCGTCGGTGAATCCACGATTGGCCTGTTGCCTCTCGGGAAGCGCGCCATAGGCGACTTGGAGTGCATTCGACTCGGCACCCGAGAGGCCCGAAGCGCGAAGGACGCAGAGATGTATGTCGCCGCGATACTCACGCAAGATCGTCGCCGCCCGCCACAAACGACCCAGCGGGTCCTCGGGGATGGCGATATCGGCCTGAGCCGCTGCGAGGGGAGCGCCGGAGAAGTCCAAGACCCCGGTCGCCGCCTCGAGTGCAGAGGCGATCTCCTCGATGTCGAGATCAGCGACGAAGGGTGAGAGCGCCTCGCGGGCCAAGGACATCCGCGTATCGAGGATTGCCGAGACATCTGCCAAGGCCCACGCCTCCGGAATCGCGCGCGCGACCATGTCGGGCGCAAACCCATAGAAAAGTGAGGTCACTACGCGCGCGCTCGGCTGGCCCAATGCCGCAGACCGTGAGGCGAAGTAGCCACTCCAGTAGCCGCGCAGTCCGAGTGCTTTGTACGCCGCGCCCGCGCCTGGGCTGAAGTAGACGCTCGCGTGAGTTGCTTCGATCGAACGCCAGAAAGTCCGCTCGGCGCTGGGCGGTGAGTTGTTCACAGACGCATAGTGGCACGTGGCGGGGTTCGGTTCGCGTGGCAAAATCGCCGGTCTCTTCAGTCAGGCCGACGCCTGAGAGCTTTGTCGGTGCCGCGGCGCTTCTTGTCGTCGAGTCGGCGCTGGCGTGCCGCGCGACTGGGCTTGCTCTTGTGCCGGGACTTGGCCGGCACGAGCGAGTTGGTCACGAGTGCCTCGAGCCGCACCTTGGCCGCCTCGCGGTTGCGGTGCTGCGACTTGTACTGCGACGACGTGATCGTGATG
>JAOPXA010000218.1 GCA_025965395.1 Nocardioidaceae bacterium
GCCCGGTCACGTAGGAGAGATAGCCCGGCAGGAGCGGTAGCACGCACGGCGAGAGAAACGAGACGAGACCTGCCGCAACTGCCAACAGGAACGCAAGGATGAACGGACCCGACTGGATCAGCTCGATAATCCCGTCGTCGCTCACGAGGTGCTCTTCTGCACGTCTTCGACAAGCCCGACGAGGGTGCTCTTGGAGACCTTGCCCAGAACACGGGCGGCGATCTTGCCGTTAGCGTCAAAGACGTACGTCGTCGGTGGCGCGATCATCGGAAAGCCCGTCGAGGCAAAGCCGAGGAGCGTCTTGCCAGACGGGTCGTCAATGCTGGGGTACGAAATTCCGTTGCGGCGCTCAAACGCCAGCGCCGAGCTGGTCTGATCGCGGATCGCGATGCCCATGAACTGGACCCCGTCGCCTGAGAGCTCTTTCGCGGCGGCCGACAACGCGGGCGCCTCGGCACGACACGGGTTGCACCACGAGCCCCATACGTTGATGACCAGGACCTTGCCCTTGAAGTCGGTGCTCGAGATCGGCCGACCCTCGAGGTCCTTGCCTTCGAGCACGGGCGCAGCCTTGCGGCCTTCTTCCTTGATGGTCGTGATGCCGCCATCCTGACTGACGAAGCCCTGACCATTGGTCTTTGTCGTCGTGCATCCGGCCAGCACGACGATCGCCGCCGTGACGAGAAGTGCCTTCCTCATGCGCCGCCGACGAATTTCTTGCGCAGCGCCTCCGGGATCAGGTCGCCGGCGGGCTCGCGGTAGAGCACCGACACGACTTGGTCGTCCTCGAAAGTGATGGACGTAAGGCTGGCGAGCGAGCACTCGCGCTTGCGCGGGTCGTGGAAGAAGCGGCGCTGCTCGATGTCGAGCCGTGCGGTCCAGACCGGGAGCTGGTGCGACACGATGATGGCCTCGTGGCCGCGGGCGGCTTCACGGGCGTCCTTGACCGCGAGACGCATGCGAGCCGCGATCTCGACGTAAGGCTCGCCCCAGGAGGGACTGAAAGGGTTGCGGAGCCGCCACCAGTTCTGCGGATGCTTCAGGGCGCCGTCACCGACGCCGAACGTCTTGCCCTCGAACTGGTTGCCCGCCTCGATGACGCGAGGATCGGTATGAATCTCGAGTCCGAGGGCCTTCGACGTCGGGGTCGCGGTCTGCTGCGCGCGCTCGAGCGGCGAAGCGACGAGGTAAGTGACATCGAGCTTGTTGTCGACGACCCACTCGGAGACACGCTCGGCCATCTTGTGCCCCAGCTCGGACAGCACGTAGCCGGGCAGTCGACCATACAGAACGCCCTCGGGATTGTGGACTTCGCCGTGGCGCATCAGGTGGACGATGGTCTTGGTCATGGGAAGGTCTTTCAGCTCTGGACGTCTTGGGCAGCGGCGGCGGCCTTGGCGGCATACGGCATTGCCTCGCCAATGATATTGAGTGCTTCCTCATCGATTGCCGCCGAGACGAACCACGCTTCGAACGAGCTCGGCGGAAGGTAGACGCCGCGGTCGAGCATCGCGTGGAAGAACGCGCGGTAGCGGAAGGGTTCTTGATCCTGCGCCTCGGCGAAGTTGGTGACGGTCCCGGTGCGGCCGAAGAAGGTGCTGAAGAGGTTGCCCGCGAACTGGGTGACGTGCGGGACGCCCTCGGCTTCGAGCGCCTTGCTCGTCAACGAGGCGATCGTCGCGGCGGTGGCATCGAGCCAGCGATAGACGTCCTCGGTGGCCAGACGCAGCGTGGTCAGGCCGGCGGTGGTGGCGATCGGGTTGCCCGACAAGGTGCCCGCTTGATAGACCGGCCCGGACGGAGCCAGCATCTCCATGACCTCACGACGGCCACCGAACGCCGCCGCGGGGAAGCCGCCTCCCATGACCTTGCCGAAGGTCATCAAGTCGGGGCGCCACCCTTCGACCGCACCGTCGAGGCCCCAGTGACCGCTTCGGCTGACGCGAAAACCGGTCATCACCTCGTCGCTGATGAACAGCGCGCCATGGCGGGTGCAGATGTCGGAGAGGAATGCGTTGAAGCCCGGTAGCGGTGCGACCGCGCCCATGTTGCCTGCTGCGGCCTCGGTGATCAGGCAGGCGATTCGGTCGCCGTGCTCGGCGAAGACCGCCTCGACGGCGGCTCGGTCGTTGAAGGGCACGACCAGAGTCTCGGCGGTGACCGCGGCGGGCACACCTGGCGTGCCAGGCACCGCGAACGTGACGAGGCCCGAGCCGGCTTCGGCGAGCAGCGCGTCCACGTGGCCGTGATAGCAACCGGAGAACTTGACCACCACGTCGCGACCGGTGAACCCGCGCGCGAGGCGGATGGCACTCATCGTGGCCTCGGTGCCCGAGGACACGAGCCGCACGAGGTCGACGGGGGTGCGTGCGACGATTTCCTCGGCGAGCAGCACCTCGGGTTCGCTGGGTGTGCCGAACGACGTGCCAAGCGAGGCCGCCGCCTGCACTGCCGCGATCACGTCAGGGTGCGCGTGGCCCAGGAGCATCGGACCCCAGGACGCGACCAGATCGACATACCGATTGCCGTCGACGTCCGTGAGGAAGGCACCCTTGCCGGACCGCATGAAGCGTGGCGTGCCACCCACTGCGCGAAACGCTCGCACGGGCGAGTTGACGCCGCCCGGCGAGACCGCCGTGGCGCGGGCGAAGAGGCTTGCCGACTGCGACGTCTGTTGTTCCCCTCCGTCATTCTCCCCTGCACCTCCAACGATGCGGGATCCGGTCTAGCCCGCACCACCTCCCCCCTCCGCTGAGAGTGACGTTTTGGTTGCGACACGCCGTGCGTGTCGAGCCAAAACGTCACTCTCAGCGGAGGGGCGCAAGACCATCTGTATGACAGAGGATCTTTGTCACAAGACTTTTATGGGAGTCGGGCGAGTGCTAGCCTGGATGGTATGGAATCCCCGTCACCGCAGGCGTTGCAGACGTCGCTCGTGCACGATCTCGGGTTCAATCTTGGGGTCGTGTTCCGGCACTACCGCAACGCCTCCGTCGAGGCACTGAAGGACATTCCGGGCGCTGGGCGGGGCTACCAAATCCTGGCCGCGGCCGTGCACGGCGAAGCCGCCAATCAGTCCGCGCTTGCCACGAGGCTGGGTGTCGACCGCACGGTCATGACGTACCTCATTGACGACCTCGAGACGGCCCGCCTCATCAAGCGCCAACAAGATCCTGCCGATCGCCGAAATCGGCAGTTGATCGCTACCGCCAAAGGCCAAGGCGTATGGGCGGCCGCGGAACAAAAGCTGATCAACATCGACGAGCACGTGCTTGAGGCCTTGCCCGAGTCCGATCGCTCGACCTTTCGGCTCTTGCTCGAGCAGGTGGCCGCGCGAGCCAACGCGCTCGACCCCGTCGCCGACGCGTGCTCGGTGATGGAAGGTCCGGCCACCCCCAAGCGGCGCACTCCTCAGCGCCGCTGACCCAGAAAGCAACAACCTAAGAAACGGCAGAAGAGGCCGCGCCCGCAGGGGCACGACCTCTTCGATGCGTTGATCAGGCGCTGACGGTGACCCGTTCAGCAAGGATCTTGCCGTGCGAGGCGGCCTTGGCGGTGCCTGCCTCAAGAAGCTCCTTGGCGAGGGGACGCAGCGACTCCATCGCCGGGTTGACGTCGGCCAGCGTGAGCTCGACCTCGCTCACGTGGAGATCGAGACCGAACTGGTCACCGAGGATGCGACGGTAGTACGGCGTCGCGTGATCCCAGCCGTACTTGGGGGTGCCTTCGCCATAGCCTCCACCGCGGGTGACGATGAGCGATGCGGGGCGACCAGCGAGCGGCGACTCGACTCCGGGGCTGAAGCGCGCATCGGTGAGGACGAGGTCGATCCAGGTCTTGACGTGCTGCGAGACGCCGAAGTTGTAGAGCGGGAGTGCGAACACATACGCGTCAGCGCCGATGAGTTCGTCAGCGAGCTCTGCGCCAACGGAGAGTGCCGTGCGCTGAGCATCCGTACGATCTTCCTCTGGAACCCAACCGGCAAATGCTGCTACGCCCCACACATCGGCGGGAAGCGGCGACGTGCCGATGTCGCGGCGCGTGATCGGCTGCGACGGATGCGTCTCGAGCCACGCTGCTTCGGCGACGTCGGCGAGCTGGCGGCTGACCGAGCCCTCGATCCGGATGCTCGCGTCCAGTCGGAACAAATTCATGAGTTCTCCTTGATAGCCACCAGACAATGTGTGGTATTACCAATCAAATGTCAACCCGCTCGTATGTCAAACAGTCCAGTGTTGAAATATATCTCCCACATCCGGTCGCGAGTCATGTACGGCGATCCGTGAGTCACTCAGCGCGATC
>JAOPXA010000228.1 GCA_025965395.1 Nocardioidaceae bacterium
GGCGCGCAGGACCCGCCAAACGAACCAAACCCCCCAAACACCGCTGAGAGTGACGTTTTGGCTGTTGGACCCCGGCGCGTCGCGACCAAAACGTCACACAAAGCGGAGGAGGAGGGGGAGCAGTGCGGTGGCGGGGGACGCAGAAAAGCGCCCCTGCGCGGACGCGGGGGCGCTTCTGGTGGTGCGAGTTCTAGCGGCTGACCTTGCCGGCCTTCAGGCAGGAGGTGCAGACGTTGAGACGCTTGGGCGTTCCGTTGACAACGGCGCGCACGCGCTGGATGTTGGGATCAAAACGACGCTTCGTACGTCGGTGCGAGTGGGACACGTTATGGCCAAAGCCGGGTCCCTTGGCGCAAACATCGCAGACTGCAGCCACAGCGACCACTCCAAAAGTTTGAGGAACAAGTGCATCCGTCCGTGTGGACAGGATCATTGCCCGATGGGGCAACCAAGCAAGAATAGCCGATGCCACGACACTGACGCTAATCGGCATGCTGGGCGTGGTGCGAGCCGTTAGTCTCGCTCGTATGAGTCTGCGTCTGTCGAGCCCCGCGTTCGCGGTGTGGGCGGCGGCGTGTGTCGACTCCCTCGGCGCAGCGCGGGCCGAGATCGACGCCCTCAACGTCTTCCCCGTGCCCGACAGCGACACCGGCACCAACGTCTATCTGACCTTCGTTGCCGCCCGCGATGCCGTCCACGCACTGCCCAAGGACGCGACACTTGAGCACACCATCAAGGCCTTCGTCGATGGCGCACTCCTGGGCGCCAAGGGCAACTCCGGCGTCATCATGTCGCAACTGCTCAGGGCTTCGTTCCGCTCGTTGCTTGGTCGCGAGCTCGTCGAGGCCGAAGATGTGGCGTATGCGTTCGACGTGGCCACGCAAGCGGCATACGCGGCGGTCGGCGACCCCAAAGAAGGCACCATCTTGTCGGTGGCCCGGGCCGCCGCAGATGGAGCCAAGGGAGCAGCCGATGCAGGCAAGGATGCGCGCGGCGCCTTCGCCGCGGCCGCCGCGGCCTCACGCATCGCGCTCCAGCGCACACCGCAACAGATGGAACGCCTGGCCCGCGCAGGCGTCGTCGACGCTGGAGGCCGCGCCCTCGTCGTCGTGATCGACACGACCGAGCGCTACTTCACGGGTCGGCTCGAGATCGATGCACCCAAGCCAGCCCGCACGATCCCCGTGCCCATGCCCGCGGTCGGCGAAGACCTCTTGGCGGACGGTCCGGCATACGAGGTCATGTATCTGCTCAACGCTCCCGAGGAGACCATCGCGCCCCTGCGCGCGACACTCGCTTCGCTCGGTGACTCCCTCGTGGTGGTCGGCGGCGATGGGCTCTGGAACGTCCACGTCCACGTCGACAACGTCGGTGCCGCCATCGAGGCAGGCATCGCCGCCGGGCACCCCTATCGCATTGCGGTGACCCACTTCGCCGACCAAGCCGCCCAGCAGCTCGAGCTCTCGGGGCGCGCCGTCGTTGTGGCGACCACCGGTGCCGGTCTTTCCAAGTTGTGCACCGAGTCGGGTGCTCACGTCCTGGAGTTTGACCGCGACCACCAGCTTGGCGTCGAGCAGATGGCGTCGGCGGTCAGGGCGACCGGGGCGTCTGAGGTGATTGTGCTTCCCAACAACCCGCGCTACGTGCCGCTCTTCGAGGCGGCCGCCAAGGACTTGCGTCGCGAAGGTATGCGCATCGCGATCATCCCGTCCCATGCTCAGGTTCAGGGACTAGCCGCCCTCGCTGTCCACGATGCTGGTCGGCCCTTCGACGATGACGTCGTGGCGATGTCGAGCGCCGCGGCCCACGTGCAGCATGGCGCGATCACGGTGGCGGCGGAGGCAGCGATGACGATGGCGGGTCCCTGCCAGGCCGGCGACACCCTCGGCGTGGTCGCGGGAGACTTCGCGATCGTCGGCGCTGATCCGGTGGCGGTCGCGATCGAGGTGCTGGATCGCCTCGTGTCGTCCAGCAGCGAGATGGTCACCTTGGTGGTCGGCGCCCAGGCGACCGATGGCCTGCCCGGACAGCTCGAGCGCCACTTGCGCGTCAACCGCCCTGACGTGGATGCCGTGATCTATCAGGGTGATCAAGAGAACTACCCGCTCTTCATCGCCGTCGAGTAGTCATGGCCGATCTCACCACTAAGCTCGCCAATCTGCTCGGGGAGAAGTCCGCCAAGGCGCTCAACAAGTCGTTCGCCATGGTCACCGCCGAGGACCTCGTGCGGCACTATCCGCGCCGTTACGCCGAGTACGGCAAGCTCACCGATCTCGCCAAGCTCGTGCCGGGGGAGCACGTCACGATCATGGCCCGGATCAGGTCGGTGAAGAACTATTCGTTCGGGCCTGGCGGCAAGAAGACCCGCACCGAGGTGACGGTGTCCGACGGCACCGGCACGCTCAAGCTGGCCTTCTTCAACCAGGCCTGGCGGTTCCGCAGCGTGCCCCACGAGGCGCTGGCGATGTTCGCTGGGCAGGTGACCGAGTTCCGCGGCGAGCGCCAGCTGACGCACCCCGACCTGGAGTTCATCCCCGAAGAAGGTCCCGACGCCACGTCGAGATTCACCGGCGCGCCCATCCCGATGTATCCGGCGAGCGCGGCGGTCGCCTCCTGGAAGATCGCCGACTGCATGGCGTTGGTGCTCGATGCGCTCGACGCGTGCCCCGACCCCATACCGAGCGATCTGCTGGAATCCAGGGGCCTTTGGAACCTCAAAGGATCCCTCGAGGCGATCCACCGGCCGCGCAACGCCGACGACTGGCAACGCGCTCGAGATCGCTTCCGGTATGAGGAAGCGTTCGTGATCCAGACGATCCTGGCGCAGCGGCGGCTGGCGTTTGAGGCTGATGCTGCGACCGCGCGGCCGTTGCGGGCGGGCGGTCTGCGCGAGGCATTCGAGCGACAGCTCCCGTTCGAGCTGACCGCGGGGCAGCGCGAGGTGCTCGCACAGCTGACCTCCGACCTTGCCCGGGACCACCCGATGCACCGATTGCTGCAGGGCGAGGTCGGCTCGGGCAAGACGATCGTTGCGCTCATGGCGATGCTCCAGACCGTCGATGCGGGTGGCCAAGCCGCCCTCCTGGCCCCGACCGAGGTGCTTGCGCAGCAGCACTATCGCTCGTTCCTCTCGGTGCTCGGCGACCTCGCCAAGGGTGGGATGCTCGGCTCGGCCGAAGGTGCCACGCGCGTGCGCCTGCTCACCGGATCCATGACCGCGGCCCAACGCAAGCAATCCCTGCTCGACCTGGCTTCGGGCGAGGCTGGCCTCGTTGTCGGCACCCACGCGCTGATCCAGGACGTCGTCCAGTTCGCCGACCTGGGGCTCGTCGTCGTCGATGAGCAGCACCGCTTTGGCGTCGAGCAACGCGCAGCCCTCAACCTCAAGTCCCAGGCAAAACCACACATTCTGGCGATGACGGCCACGCCGATCCCGCGCACGATCGCCATGACGACCTTCGGCGATCTCGAGACCTCCACGCTCGCGGAGCTTCCTGCAGGCCGCCAGCCGATCCAGACCACGATCGTGCCGACCCTTCTGAAGCCAGCCTGGCTCGCTCGCACGTGGGAACGCATTCGCGAAGAGGTTGCCAAGGGCCGGCAGGCATACATCGTGGGCTCACGCATCGGTGACGGCGAGAGCAGCACCGAGTCCACCACCCATGCCGTCACTGACCTGTATGAGCAGCTGTCCCAAGGGCCTCTGGCCGGCCTCCGGCTCGCGATGCTGCACGGTCGGATGCCGGCCGACGAGAAGGATGCCGCGATGTCCGCCTTCGCCGCCCACGAGGTCGACGTGCTCGTCGCGACGACCGTGGTCGAGGTCGGAGTCGACGTGCCCAACGCCACCGTCATGGCCGTGATCGACGCCGACCGCTTTGGTGTCTCCCAACTGCATCAGCTGCGAGGCCGGGTCGGCCGTGGCAGCGAGCCCGGTCTCTGCCTGCTGGTCACCGACATCGAGCAGGAGTCCGTGGCCTGGCAGCGGCTCGAGGCGGTGGCGTCGACCAACGACGGGTTCGAGCTGTCGCGATTCGACATCGAGCTTCGCCGCGAGGGCGATGTGCTCGGCGCCAGGCAATCGGGCGGCCGCAACAGCCTGCGCCTCCTGTCCGTCGTCAAGCACGAGTCGATCATCGCTGAGGCCCGTGACGAAGCGATGGAGGTCGTGCGGGCCGACCCGACGCTTGCGACCCATCCCGCTCTCGCTGCAGCGGTCCGCGCCGTCGAGGAAGCCGATCAAGCCGAGTTCCTGGAGAAGTCGTGACCCGCATCATCGCCGGAACAGCTGGTGGCCGTCAGCTCAAGACACCCCCGGGCGCAGCCACGCGCCCCACGACCGATCGCGTCCGCGAGGCGCTCTTTTCGTCGCTGGAGTCGTCGTTCGGCTCGCTCGACGGACTGCGTGTCCTCGACCTGTACGCCGGATCGGGTGCGATTGGCCTTGAAGCGCTCTCGCGAGGGGCTACCAGCGCCGATCTTGTCGAACGCGACAAGCGCACCGCAGCGCTCATCCGTGCGAATGCCCAAGGCGTCGGCCTGGCGGGCGCAACGGTCCATGCAACGACCGCCGAGGCATACGTCAAGAACCCGCCGCCACAACCGTTCGACATCGTCTTTCTCGACCCGCCGTACGAGCTGGAGACCGCACTGCTGGAGTCGCTTCTTGCGGCGCTCGGCGCGGATGGATGGCTCGCTGAGGACGCGATGGTCATCGTCGAGCGTTCCAAACGTGGCGACTTCACCTGGCCAGCCACGATCGACCACATACGGGAGAAGAAGTATGGGGAGACAATCCTTTGGTACGGTCAGCCCCATGGTTAAGGTCGTCTGCCCAGGCTCGTTTGACCCCGTCACGAACGGGCATCTCAACATCTTCGATCGGGCTGCGTCCCTCTTCGATGAGGTGGTCGTCGCCGTGCTGGTCAACGAGTCCAAGCGCGGACTGTTTGCGGTCGACGAGCGCATCGAGATGCTGCGCGAGGCCACCTCGCTCCACGACAACATCACCATCGACACCTTCGACGGCCTCCTCGTCGACTACTGCTCGTCCCATGGCATAAGCGCCATGGTCAAGGGAGTCCGTGCAGTCTCCGACTTCGATTACGAGCTGCAGATGGCTCAGATGAACGACCACCTCACGGGTGTCGACACGGTCTTCCTGCCGACGAGCCCCGAGTTCTCCTTCGTCTCGTCGAGCCTGGTCAAGGAAGTCGCCCGCCACGGCGGCGATGTGGGCGGGCTCGTCCCCGCATTCGTGCTTGAGCGGCTCACCGCTCGGCTCGCTGCCCAATAGCGCCACGGCAAAGTAGTCTTGACCCGATGTCACGACATACCCCCACACCCTCCGGCCCGTTCATCATCGATACGCATGAGCTTGGTCGACGACCAGGCAGCGAACGACGCGTCGAGCGCGTCGTTCCTGCGCCCGCCGACCTCGGCATCGACGTGCTTGGTGTCACCGAGGGCACCGATATTGCGCTCGATCTTCGGCTGGAGGCCGTTCTCGAAGGCGTCCTGGCCACCGGCACGGCAACCGCTCGACTCACGGGCGAATGCGTGCGCTGCCTCGACCCGATCGACAAAGACCTCACCGTGCCGTTCCAAGAGCTCTACCTCTACCACGACGTCGAAGCTGAGCTGTCCGAAGACGATCTCAAGCTCGACGACGACTACCTCGATGCTGAGCCGCTCGTACGCGATGCGATCGTGCTCTCGCTGCCGGTCAACCCGGTTTGTCGTCCCGACTGCATGGGCCTATGCCCGACCTGCGGATTCCGACTGCTCGATGACCCGTCGCACGCTCACGAGGAGCCGATCGACGCCCGCTGGGCCGCGTTGACGGGCCTTGACGTCACCGTCACCGACTCCGATGATGTCGTGTCGGGGGACGGGCGCGGATGAACGAGCTTGCCGACATCCTCGGTGTCCCTGACCTCGACCCTGCGCTCCTGCAACATGCCTTGACGCATCGCTCGTACGCATACGAGAACGGCCAAATTCCGCACAACGAGCGCCTTGAGTTCCTCGGAGACTCGGTGCTGGGTCTCGTGGTCACCGACACGTTGTTCACGACGCATCCGAACCTTGCCGAAGGCCAGCTCGCCAAGCTGCGCGCCGCCGTCGTGAGCGCGCGTGCGCTTGCCGAGGTGGGCCGCACGCTGGGCCTGGGCGACCACGTCCTGCTCGGCAAGGGCGAGGTGTCGACAGGTGGCCGCAACAAGGCTTCGATCCTCTCTGACACCGTCGAGGCGGTGCTGGGTGCTGTTTACGTGCAGTTCGGCATCGAGCGTGCGCGCGAAGTCATCCATCGCGTGTTCGACCCCGTGATCTTGGCCGCTGCCGACCTCGGCGCCGGACTCGACTGGAAGACGAGCCTGCAAGAAATCGCGGCCAACAACAGTCTCGGTGTTCCGCACTACTCCCTGTCGGGCACGGGACCGGATCACGAGAAGACGTTCACGGCGGTCGTCACCGTCGGCGGAGTCACCTACGACGGTGGCACCGGGCGCTCCAAGAAGGAAGCCGAGCAGGAAGTCGCCGAGAAGGCTTGGCACGCCATCAACCGGACGCTCAGCCCCGCTCGCTCCGCGGCGGGCGATGCCTGAGCTTCCCGAGGTCGAGGTCGTACGCCTCGGACTGGTCGACTACGTCGTCGGTCGTACGATCGTCGACGCTGTCGTGCACGACATTCGCTCGGTCCGGCGCCACCTTGCCGGGCCGCACGACTTCCTTGCCCAGGTGATCGGATCGACGGTCGTCGGGGCGCGACGGCGGGGCAAGTACCTCTGGCTGCCGCTCGACTCGGGCGATGCGATCGTCGTGCATCTGGGGATGAGCGGGCAGATGCTCGTCCAGGCACCGTCGGTGGCCGCGCCGAAACACTTGCGGATCTCGTTCGCATTGGGTGACGGAGTGGAGCTTCGCTTCGTCGACCAACGCATCTTCGGCGGTATGTTCGTCAGCCCCGCAGGCGCTGAGCTTCCTGCCGAGATCGCCCACATTGCGCGAGACCCTCTCGATCCCGCGTTCGACCGCGATGACTTCGCCTCGCGGATCAAGCGGCGCAAGACGGGCATCAAGCGGGCGCTCCTTGACCAGACGCTGATCTCGGGCGTAGGCAACATCTATGCGGACGAGTCGTTGTGGCGGTCCAAGCTGCATTTCGCGCGTCCGACCGAGAAGCTGCGTCGTGTCGAGATCGACCGTGTGGTCGTGGCCGCTACCGACGTCATGACCGAGGCGCTCGCTCAAGGAGGCACGTCGTTCGACGCGCTCTACGTCAACGTCAACGGGCAAAGCGGCTGTTTCGACCGCTCCCTCGACGCATACGGGCAGGAAGGGCTGCCGTGCGTGCGCTGCGGCACCTTGATTCGCCGCGATCCCTTCATGAACCGTTCTTCCTACTCGTGCCCCGTGTGCCAACCGCGCCCACGCCATCCGCGATAACCTTCACGCGATGACACTCCAGCCCGCGACCAGCGATGCCTACGGCGACGAAGCGCGTGAGCGCCGCGTCCCCGAGCCGACCAAACGCGCCGGCCGCACGGCGTTCGAG
>JAOPXA010000236.1 GCA_025965395.1 Nocardioidaceae bacterium
TCGGAGCGAAGATCATTGACGAGTCCGGTGCCCCCTAGCCATATCGTTCGTCCCCTCGACCGTGCGCACACGCCGACCCAGATGCTGCGCGTCCTGCGCGATGAGCCAGGTCTTGTCGCACTCGTTGGCACCTGGCTAGACGGGGATTCGACCATCGGCTTCAGGCCGGTGCGGCGGATGGGGGCGGATGAGGATCCGTTTGAGGGGGTAGTTTCGACAGGCTCAACCAGCGGACTGCGCTCAACCAGCGGACTCGGGTTCGGCGGCGGGTGGATCGGGGCGTGGGGCTACCAGCTGGGCGCCCTCCTCGAACGTCTGCCGGCCGCACCCCAGCGCCCATACCCGCAACCGGACTTCCACCTCGCCTACTACGACCACGTCCTGCGCCACACGACCACGGGCTGGATGTTCGATGCCCTGGTCACCGACGACAACCGCGAAGCACTCGACCGAGAGTTCGAGCGGATCACCGACCTCGTATCGGGCAGTGCGCCGACCGCACAGACATACGAACTCTCGGCGTTCGCGATGACTCCCAACCCCAAGGGCCACCTCGCGGCCCTTCGCACGACCCTCGACCACATCGCCGCCGGCGACATCTTTCAGGCCAACCTGTGTCTACGGCTCGAGGCGGAGTTCCAAGGGGATCCGCTCGACGTGTTTTGCCAGGGTGTCGAGGCCCTGTTGCCCGCATACGGCGCCTTCCTGCGCACCGACAACGGTGCGATCGCGAGCTTTTCGCCCGAGCTGTTCCTGCGACGACGAGGCCGCGACGTCCTGACCTCGCCTATCAAGGGCACCGCCCCGCTCGCGTCCCACGTCGACGAACTGCTCGGCTCGGCCAAGAACCGCGCCGAGAACATCATGATCGTCGACCTCATGCGCAACGATCTGGGCCGCGTATGTGAGCCCGGCACGATCCGTGCCTCCGCCACCGTGCGGGCCGAGAAGCACAGCGTTTGGCATCTCGTTTCCGACGTCGAGGGCCGCCTGCGTGACGACGCGAGCGATGCCGACTTGCTGCGCGCGACGTTCCCGCCGGGCTCCGTGACGGGTGCCCCCAAGGTGCGGGCGATGGAGATCATCAACACCTTGGAGGCGACCGGCCGCGAGCACTACACCGGCGCCATTGGGTTCGTGAGTCCGATCGCGGGGCTCGAGCTCAACGTCGTGATTCGGACGTTTGAGTTCGCCGGTGACCGCGTATGGCTGGGAGTGGGCGGGGGCATCGTCGCCGACTCCACCCCCGAGGGCGAGTTGGCGGAATGCCTCGTCAAGGCGGCCCCGCTGATCGCGGCGCTGGGCAGCACGATCGATGACGCGCTCGTCGTCGAGGCGCCTGAGCAGCCGGTAGCCCGCATCGCCCTGGCCGTCGACGAGCCCGCACGACCCGACCCGGCGCTGGGCATCTACGACACGCTGCTCGTCATCGACGGGCGCATCGTCGAGGCCGACGCGCATCGGCAGCGGCTCGCTGACTCGCTGGCAACACTTGCCATTGACCAAGACGTATGGTCTGACGTCGAAGCCCAAGCGGCACTCCTCGACGAGCGGCACCGCCTTCGCGTCGACGTGCTGCCTGGTCAGCCAGCGACCTTCACGCATACCCCGCTCGTGCCGAGCAGTGCACCTTGGTCGTTGTCGCCGCTGGTGATCGACGGTGGCTGGGGGAGGCACAAGTGGCGCGACCGCGAGCCGATCGATCTGGCGGGCGCCGATCGGGCGTACCTCCTCGTCGACCCCGACGGCTCCATCCTCGAGACGGGCCGCTCGAGCGTCTTCGTCGTGCGTGACGAGGGGGTGTTCACACCTCCGCTCGATGGCCGCATCCTGCCCGGCATCGCGCGGGCCCGTGTGATCGACCTCTTGACGCAAGCGGGGATCCCCGTGCTCGAGCGGCGCATCACCGCCGACGACCTGGCCGAGGCGACCGAGGTGTTCGTGACCAACTCCCTGCGCGGGGTCACGCCGGTGACTGCCTGCGAAGGGGTGGGCGCTTGGCGGCCCGGCCTGACGACCGCGTGGCTGGCCGCACGGCTCGAAGACGTATGGGCGGGAGTTCCTCCTGCGCCGCATCGCATCCCTGCTGCCGCGCCGGCGGGCAGCCGCGTGCTCCTGATCGACAACTACGACTCGTTTGTCTACAACCTCGCCCAATACCTGCAAGAGCTGGGTGCTCATACCGACGTTGTCCGCAACGACAGCGTGACCGTGGACGAGTTGGTCGAGCGGCAAGCGCAGGGCGACTTCACGCACCTCGTCATCTCGCCAGGCCCCGGCACCCCGACGCAGGCGGGCATCAGCAACGAGGCGATCGCACGCCTCGGGCCGGTCGTCCCGACGCTCGGCGTGTGCCTCGGGCACCAGTGCATCGGCGAGGTCTATGGCGCGACCATCGTCCGCGCGCCGCAGATCGTTCACGGCAAGCCGTCGCTTATCCACCACGATGGGCGAGGGGTCTATGCCGGTCTCGACGGCCCGCTCGTCGCGGCTCGCTATCACTCGTTGGCGATCGATCCCGAATCCGTGCCCGAAGCGCTGCAGGCGTCGGCTCATACGGCGGCCGGAGTCCTCATGGGCGTGCGCCATCGCGAGCACCCGATCGAGGGCGTGCAGATGCATCCCGAATCTATCCTCACGCCACAGGGCCACGGACTGCTTGCGAACTTCCTCGCGTCGGTAGGCTGAGGGCGACGAAGGGTGACCGGTGTACGACGGCGTGATTCAGGACTTGATCGATGAGCTGGGGCAGCTGCCTGGCGTCGGTCCCAAGAGCGCGCAACGGATCGCTTTCCACCTCCTTGCGGCCGACCCTGAAGACGTCAAACGTCTCTCGGTGGTCTTGGCCGACCTGAAGGAGAAGGTCAAGATCTGCACGTTGTGTGGCAACGTCGCCGAAACCGAGATGTGCCGCATCTGCGCCGATCCACGCCGCGACATCACACTCATCTGCGTCGTCGAGGAGCCCAAGGACGTGCAGGCGGTCGAGCGCACGCGCGAGTTCCGCGGGCGCTATCACGTGCTCGGTGGGGCTATCAACCCGATCGCGGGCATCGGGCCCGACAATCTGCGCATCAAAGAGCTGCTCCAACGGCTCGCCGACGGGGTGGTGCAGGAGGTCATCCTCGCCACCGACCCCAATCTCGAGGGGGAGGCGACCGCGACCTATCTCATGCGGATGCTCAGTCCAATGGGGTTGCATGTCTCCAAGCTCGCGAGTGGGCTGCCGGTCGGCGGCGACCTGGAGTATGCCGACGAGATCACCCTCGGCCGCGCCTTCGAAGGCCGCCGCACCCTCACCTCATAACCACCCCTCCCTCCGCTGGGGGAACCAATATGGTCGCCTTTTCGGCGGGAAAGCGACCATATTGGTTCCGCCACCGGAGGCGTATGGAAGGGAAGTCGCTCGAGTGACGCGCCGGTCGTTGTCTCCACTCGGCGTGGCCGCTAGAACAGCGACTCCTGCACCGGAGGCATAGGCGCAGCAACAGGCGGCCCCTTCGCCAACGCGGCCGAACGCACCCCGCCTGTCGCGCCGTCCTCGACGCCTTGCGTCAGCCCGTGACGGGCGATCAGCGGCTTGATCCGCCGAGCGAGCCACTGGCGATAGTCCTTCGACGCGCTCGCCTTGCCCGGCGGATACATGCGCTCGTACGTCTCCACGAGATCGGGCCGTTCGCGAGCCAACCACTGCATGAACCATTCCTTGACGCCCGGCTTGAGGTGCAGCGCGGTGTAAAGCACGCTGCTTGCACCGGTCTCGGCGATGCGGGCAAGCGCCCCGTCGAGGTGTGCGCGCGAGTCGGTCAGGTGAGGCAGGATCGGCATCATGAACACCGAGCAGGTGAGCCCCGCCTCGCGTACGGCCTTGACGGTCGCCAGTCGCGCCTCGACGCTCGGCGTGCCCGCTTCGATCGACTGCTGCAGCGCCTCGTCGAAGATCGCGATCGACATGGCGACGTCGACGGGCACCTTGCGGTTGGCCTCGACGAGCAACGGTATGTCGCGCCGCAACAGCGAGCCCTTGGTCAGGATCGAAAACGGCGTGCCCGAGGCGGCGAGCGCCCCGATGATGCCCGGCATCAGTCGGTAGCGACCCTCGGCGCGTTGGTAAGGGTCGGTGTTGGTGCCCAGCGCGACCGGATGGTGACCCCATGACGGCTTGCGAAGCTCGGCGCGCAGCACATCGGCGACATTGACCTTGACCACCACCTGGTTGTCGAAGTCGCTGCCCGCATCGAGGTCGAGGTAGGTATGTGTAGGGCGTGCGAAGCAGTAGGCGCACGCGTGGCTGCACCCGCGATAGGGGTTGATCGTCCATCCGAACGGCAGCACGGACGACGTGCCCGGCACGTGGTTGAGCGCAGACTTCGCCATCACCTCGTGGAACGTGATGCCTGCGAACTCGGGCGTCGTCACACTGCGCACGAACCCGCTGAGCGCCGCCAGGCCTGGCAGTGCGTCCGGGTCGCTCCCCGCCACGTCCTGCCCGCTCCACCGCATACGTCCAGTCGAACATACGTACGAATGTCTGTCAACGCTAGAATGACTGCGCACGCGTGTGCATGCGATCGATCATTTAAGAGATAGGGCAGGGACCGTGGGCATTGTCGTGCAGAAGTACGGCGGCTCCTCCGTGGCAGATGCCCAAGGCATCAAGCGGGTTGCGAAGCGCATCGTGGCGACCAAGAAGGAAGGCCACGATGTCGTCGTCGTTGTCTCCGCCATGGGCGACACGACCGACGAGTTGCTCGACCTCGCCAACCAGGTCTCCCCGCTGCCCGCCGCCCGCGAGCTCGACATGCTCCTGACCGCCGGCGAACGCATCAGCATGGCGGTCCTCGCGATGGCCATCACCGATCTCGGCCAAGAGGCCCGCTCGTTCACCGGCTCGCAAGCAGGTGTCATCACCGACGCCGAACACGGCCGCGCCAAGATCATCGACGTCACCCCGGGCCGCATCGTTCAGGCGATCGCCGACGGCGCCGTGGCCATCGTCGCCGGGTTCCAGGGCGTCTCGCAGGAGAGCAAAGACATCACCACCCTCGGACGCGGTGGCTCCGACACCACCGCGGTCGCCCTCGCCACCGCCCTCGGCGCCGAGGTCTGTGAGATCTACTCCGATGTCGACGGCATCTTCACCGCCGACCCCCGCATCGTGCCCAATGCGACCCACATCCCGCGACTCTCGTATGCCGAGACGCTCGAGATGGCCGCCAACGGCGCCAAGATCCTGCACCTGCGTTGCGTCGAGTATGCGCGTCGCTACAACGTACCCATCCACGTCCGTTCCTCCTTCTCGAATAAAGAAGGCACGTGGGTGGTTAACCCCGAAGAGGTGAATTCCATGGAAGCCGCAATCATTTCCGGTGTCGCGCACGACCGCAGCGAAGCCAAGATCACGGTCGTCGGCGTGCCCGACAAGATCGGCGAGGCGGCCAAGATATTCACCGCCATCGCCGAGGCCAAGATCGACGTCGACATGATCG
This sequence comes from Nocardioidaceae bacterium, assembly GCA_025965395.1. GTDB lineage: Bacteria > Actinomycetota > Actinomycetes > Propionibacteriales > Nocardioidaceae > JAOPXA01. The sequence goes on from JAOPXA010000236.1 coordinate 5,490, forward strand.
TCCAGAACGTGTCGGCCGCGGCCACCGCGCTGACCGATATCTCCTTCACCCTGTCGCAGACCGATGGCGCCGCCGCCGTGCGCGTGCTCACCGACCTCAAAGACACCGTCGCCTACGAGCAGCTGATCTTCAATGACGCCGTCGGCAAGGTCTCCCTCATCGGTGCCGGTATGCGCAACTCGCCGGGAATCTCGGCGCGCTTCTTCCAAGCGCTCGCCGACGCGGGCATCAACATCGACATGATTTCCACCTCGGAGATCCGCATCTCGGTTGTCGTGGCTGAGAGCCAGATCGACGATGCCGTGCGGGCGACCCATGCGGCATTCGACCTGGGCACCGACGAGGTCGAAGCAGTCGTTTACGGAGGTACCGGACGATGAGTCTCACCATTGGCGTCGTCGGCGCGACCGGCCAGGTCGGCGCCGTCATGCGCGCTCTTCTTGCCGAGCGCAACTTCCCGGCGACGAGCGTACGTTTCTTCGCTTCCTCACGCTCCGCGGGCAAGACCCTGCCCTGGGGTGACGGCGAGATCGTCGTCGAGGACGCCGAGACCGCCGATCCGACCGGCATCGACATCGCGCTGTTCTCGGCTGGCGCGACCATGTCGCGCGTCCAGGCGCCGCGCTTTGCGGCCGCCGGGGCCATCGTCATCGACAACTCCTCGGCGTGGCGCAAGGATCCCGAGGTGCCCCTCATCGTGAGCGAGGTCAACCCCGGTGACATCGCCCTGGCGGTCAAAGGCATCATCGCCAACCCCAACTGCACCACCATGGCGGCCATGCCCGTGCTGAAGCCCCTTCATGACGAAGCCGGCCTTGTGCGTCTCATCGCGAGCACCTACCAAGCGGTGTCCGGCAGCGGCGTTGCTGGCGTCGACGAGCTCCACAAGCAGGCACTCGCTGTGGTTGATCGCGCTGACGAGCTGGCGATGGACGGCAGCGCGCTCGAGTTCCCCGAACCCATCAAGTACGTCGCGCCGATCGCATTCAACGTGCTGCCCATGGCGGGTTCGCTCGTCGACGACGGCAGCTTCGAGACCGACGAAGAGCAAAAGTTACGCAACGAGAGCCGCAAGATCCTGGGCATCCCGGATCTGCGCGTCTCGGGCACCTGCGTCCGCGTGCCGGTCTTCAGCGGTCATTCGCTGTCCATCAACGCCGAGTTCGCGCGCCCGATCACCGTCGCTCGCGCGACAGAGCTGCTTGAGCAGGCGCCTGGAGTCGAGGTCGTCGACGTGCCCACGCCGTTGATGGCAGCGGGCAAGGACCCGAGCTTCGTCGGTCGCATCCGCCAAGACACCAGTCTCGACGACGGCACGGGCCTCACGCTCTTCATCAGCAACGACAACCTTCGCAAGGGCGCCGCGCTCAACACCGTCCAGATCGCCGAGGTCATCGCGGCTTCGCGCTGACCCAAACGTGTCCGAGGGTACGCGTTGCGTTCACTTTGGTTGCGCGGTGCATTCACCTGCGTTGGGTCAGGTGGAGGTGTTAGGTCTCGGTGATCTCGCCGAGCAGAACCGCGATCAGAAGGTTTGACATGCAACCGTTCTCGAACGATCTATTCGCCAAGCGCACCCTCCGTTCCGCCGCCGTCGTCATTTTGGCGGGCGCTGTCCTAGGCGGTGGGCTCTCGGCCTTCGCCGTCAATGGTGCCGACTTGGGCAAGCGTGGGGGAGCCGCACGCAACGACGGCGACCAGACATCATCCATCAAGGCTGCCCTCAAGGGCGGCAAGGCCAAGAACGTCATCCTGTTCATCGGTGACGGGATGGGTGACTCCGAGATCACCTCGGCACGCGACTACCAATACGGTGCGGCCGGACGGCTCCCCGGCATCGACGCCCTGCCCTTGACGGGCCAGTACACGACCTACTCGCTCAAGAAGGGCACGACCCAACCCGACTACGTTCCTGACTCCGCCGCGACGGGCAGCGCCTGGGCGACCGGCACCAAGACGTACGACAACGCGGTCTCGGTCAACACGTACGGCGCGCCGCAAAAGACCCTTCTCGAGCTCGCGAAGGCCAAGGGTCTCAAGACCGGCGACGTCACGACCTCGGAGATCCAGGACGCGACACCAGCGGTGCAGGTCTCGCACATCTCGGCGCGGTCCTGCTACGGCCCGGTCGCGACGTCGACTACGTGCCCGACCGAGGCGCTCGAGAACGGCGGGCTGGGGTCGATCACCGAGCAGCTCATCAACACGCGCCCTGACGTCACCTTCGGTGGTGGCTCGACGACGTTCAACGAAGTGGCCA
>JAOPXA010000269.1 GCA_025965395.1 Nocardioidaceae bacterium
CCACCCGAGGAGTGGGCCCAGTCGAGTGGCGATGTCGGTGAGAATCTGGACGTAGTCGTCGTGCTCAAAACTGAACGGCAGGGCGAACACCACCTCGTCGATGACCTGAAATCCCGCGTGTGCGCGCAGGGTATCCGCGATCTGCTCGGACGTGCCCACGATGTCGGGTGCGAAGAGGATCCGCTGGGGGCCCTGTGGCTGAGTCGTACGAGCAAAGCGCGTGGCTGCGTAAGCCTCGTACCTGGCGACTTGCTCAGGCGTTGCCGTGTCCGTGGGGATCACCACCAAGCCCTGGGAAGCCCGCGCCTCGTGGCCCAACCGATGGTGGTCACGGAATCGCTCGATGTGGGCTCGCTGAATGTGCGCGAAGTCGTCGTCCTCCTCGGCTCGCACCACGCTGCTGCTCAGGAAGTTCAGCCCTTGCTCGCCGGCCCACGCCGCGGAGGCCAGGCCCGCACCGCCATACCAAAGACGCTCGGCAAGCCCGGGCGAGAAGGGTTGTATGCGTGCCGAGAACGTCTCGATTCCTTCGGTCCCCACGAAGGTGCTGACGGGTTCTCCGCGGAGGTTGTGGAGCAGTCGCTTGACGCGTTCGTAGCTGAAATCTTCGGACTCCCACGTATCGGGATAGAGGTGGTCCTTGATGTGGTCGAAGTGGACGGGCGGACCCACACTCACACCTGGGTTGAGCCGTCCCCCGCTAAGCACATCGACGGTCGCGAGGTCTTCGGCTAGCCGGAAGGGATTCTCGAAGCCCAGGGGGATCACCGCGGTGCCCAGCTCGATCCGGCTAGTCCGTTGCGTCGCGGCCGCGAGGAACGTGATCGGCGACGAAATTCCGTGCTGGACGTGACGATTGCGTACCCACGCACTGTCGAACCCCAACTGCTCCCCCAGTTCGATGATCCGCAGCGTGTTCTCGTGTCCGGCGCGTGGGTTGTGCTCGTCGAAAAGGCCAATCGTCAAGAAGCCCAGCTTGGCGAGCGGACGATCAACAGGTGCCATCAGACTTCTCCAGAGATACGAGGAACGTGCCACAATCAATTGACTCTGACTCTAGTTGAGCCGTAGGGTAGAACGCATGTTCGAATCGCAGCCGTCGAGTCTGCTACGAGCACGTGTATGGGTCTGCATGCTCACCGGTCGTCTCGCACGAGTAGCGCCACCGGATAGCGACTCAACAGCTGGTCAAGTCGCGGTCGAGCATCAAGCCGTTCGCCGGTGAGCACATTGGTCCAGCTGGACTCCGCGAGCGGCAGCACGGTGTCTCGCCAACCACCTGCGGCGGCCAGGCCCACGGGAAGCCGCGTCGCTACGGCGACCAGCTCGTCACTCCGTGCGAAGGCAACGACGTGGTCTGCGGCGGCTCCGGAAGCTGGCACCGGGCGGTAACCCCTGAAAATCTCGGGACGATCGCGGCGAAGCTTCAATGCGTGATGTACGACCAGCATCTTGGCGGCGCCGCTTTCGTCGATCGCCGGTAGCTCTCCGGCCTCGATACGGGCGAGCAACGCGCGGCGTGTCTCGTAGTCGACAGGGCGCCGGTTGTCGGGATCGACGAGCGAGAAGTCCCATAACTCGGTGCCCTGATAGAGGTCCGGCACTCCAGGCGACGTGAGCTGGACCAGCTTCTGACCCAGTGAGTTCGACCAACCGGGAGCCTCGATGCGCTTGACGAATGCCGCGACCTCGGCGGCAAGATCTGCATCGTCGTGGATCTTCGCCGGCCACGCAGCTACCTCCTCCTCGAATGCCTCGTCATGATCAGTCCAGGTCGTGCGCAGCTTCGACTCCTTGGCGGCCTTGTCGAGATAGGCGCGCAGACGTTCGTTGCTGATCGGCCAGGCACCGACAAGGGTCTGCCAGGCCAGCAGATTGAGGGAAGGCTCGTCGATTCCTTGCCGAGAAGTCCAGCGCTTCACCGCGTCAGCGAAGTCGGGTCCGACTTCCGAGAGCACCGCCATCCGTGCTCGCGTGTCTTCGGAACGCTTGGTGTCGTGCGTCGTCAACGTCGTCATCGTCCGAGGCTGATCGGACTCACGGGCTTCCGCCGCCAGGTGAAACGCTGCTGGCGCGACACCGAAACGATCGGGCGATCCCCCCACCTCGTTGAGCGCCGCGAACCGGGTGTAGCGGTAGAAAGTTGTATCCTCCGTGCCTTTGGCGACGACCATGCCGGACGTCTGTTGGATGCGCGTCGCTAGCTCACCCGCGGGATCACTCTGGACCTGGTGATCGAGCGCAATCAGCGCTTCGCCGAGATCCGGCTGCCTCGACCCAGCCAGCGTGATCGCCGCTCCCCAGGCGTCAGCGCCTTCAGGTAGGTAGGAACGATAGACCGGGAACGCAATCATCGTCTCCGCGACTGCGGCACGGGCGAGATCGACGGGAACACCGTCAAGAAGTGCTGCGATGCGGTGGACCTCAGCAACGAGCAGCCGGTCGGTGACGAGCCTGCGTGCCTCCTCCTCGACCGCATGGAAGTCGGTGCGTAGACCCAGGTCGTTAGCCAGAGCGGCGAAGACCTGCTCCCCCGCCGGGTCGATGAAGAGCCCCGCGATCTCGCCCAGCACGTCATACCCCGTCGTGCCGTCGACCGGCCAACTCGCGGGCAGCGCTTCGCCGGGCGCGAGAATCTTCTCGACGACCAACCACGCCTCGGGAGCCGCGGCGCGCAGGTGCTGCATGTAACGGCCTGGATCAGCCAGACCGTCGGGGTGGTCGACGCGAAGGCCTGTGACGTCACCGCTGGCAACCCAACGCAAGATCGCGCGATGGGTGTCGGCGAAGACTTCCGGACGTTCGACGCATACGGCGGCGAGTGTGGTGATGTCGAAGAAGCGTCGGTAGTTGAGCTCCGCATTGCCACGCCGCCACCCGACAAGCTCGTAGTGCTGCCTGTCGTGGACGTCCTGCGGCGACTGCCCCGCCGAAGTCCCGTTGATCGGGAAGCGATGGTCGTAGTAGACCAGCTCATTGCCTTCGATCGTAAGCGCGGCGATATCGTCGTCAGAGCCGAGCACCGGCACCAAAATGCGCCCGCGGGACCAGTCGATATCGAAGTAGTCGGCATACGGCGAATTGCGGCCGTTGCGCAGCACGTCCCACCACCAAGCATTGGCGGCTGGCACCTCGACCGACATGTGGTTGGGCACGATGTCGACGACCATCCCCAGCCCGGCCGTCTTGATGGCATCGGTGAGCGTCTTGAAGCCCGCGTCACCGCCGAGCGCAGGCCGCGCCAACGTCGCGTCGGTCACGTCGTAGCCGTGCGTCGAGCCAGGCGTGGCATCCAGGACCGGCGAGACATACACCGCATCGACACCAAGGTCAGCGAGATAGCCCACAACTGCCAGGGCATCGGCGAACGTGAAGCCAGGATGAAGTTGCAATCGGTACGTCGATCTCGGAACAGTCACGACTCAAGCATTGTCGCTTTGACGAGGAATGGCCATTCGACGCGCGGCCGGTCCGTCTTGGTTTGCTCTGCTTGAATTGGCGTGTGTCTGACTACGGCGAGACCGACTTCGGCTACTCCAACCTGAGCGGCCGTCGCAACGGACCAATCGTTACCCTCGCCAGCAAGCTTTCGCGCGGTGTGCGTGAGGTGCAGGCGCAGGTCGAGCCGTATGCGCACGCGTGGGAGCTTCACAATCGCCGGGCCCTGTCGACTGCTGGTCCTCTGTGGGTCGTGCTTGGTGATTCCATGGCGCAAGGCGTCGGCGCGACCGCGTATGACCGCGGTTGGGCGGGGCAGCTCGGTGAGACGCTTCCCGAGCATCGACTGGTCAATTTGTCGGTCTACGGCGGACGTGTTGCCGATGTGATCGATCGACAGATCCCCGCGATGGAAACCCTCGGAGTCGAGCCCGATCTGGTCACCGTGATCATCGGCAGCAACGACCTGATCAGCCGAAGGCTTCGCTCGGCACTCCCTGAATCGCTAGCCACGATGCTCGAGCGACTCCCTACGGGCACGGTCGTGGGCAATCAGCCGGGGCGCCGAGCTGACGCGCTCGTGTTCAATCAGATGATCGAACATGCGGTGTCCGACCGCGAGCTGGTGCTTGCGGACTTCCGGGACCCGCGCATGCGTAGTTGGCGTGGCAAGCTGTCTCCCGATCACTTCCATCCCAACGATCTCGGGTACGCGGGGATGGCGCGCATTATGGCTGAGGCGATCGCGCGTAGGTTACATTGCTTCATGCTGAATCACGTCAAGCTCGGCGCAAGTGGTCTCGATGTCTCTCCGCTCATCCTGGGCTGTATGAGCTATGGAGTGCCCGACCGCGGCACTCATACGTGGTCGCTGGATGCGGACCTCGCGCGCCCCTTCATCCAGCAGGCGCTCGAGGCTGGCATCACGACCTTTGACACGGCCAACGTCTACTCGGCGGGGACGAGCGAGGAGATCGTCGGACGCGCTTTGGCCGACTTCGCCCGCCGCGAGGACGTGGTGATCGCGACGAAGGTGCACGGACGAATGCGACCCGGACCCAACGGAGCGGGATTGTCACGCGCCGCGATCATGACTGAGATCGACGGCAGTCTGCGCAGGCTCGGCACCGACTACGTCGATCTCTACCAGATCCA
>JAOPXA010000272.1 GCA_025965395.1 Nocardioidaceae bacterium
ATCCAGCCCGGCGCACTCGAGGAGCCACCGTCGTCGACCGCTTCGCTCGTTTCCGTCTCGTCGCCTTCTTCGGCATCGCTGTGACCGTGGCCCTCGCCTTCCGACGCCGTCACGGTGAAGGCTGGCGTGGGATGCTCGGGCTCCTCTTCGCCCTTCACTTGCGGCTGGATCCATGCGGTCTCGCCCACCGAACACTTCTGGATCGTGGGGAAGGACAGCACCGTGCCAGCCTTGACGTCGGGCACTTGGAGGGACAGATCGAACGGTGTGCGATAGCCGTCCGGGAACGGCTTGTCGGCCGTGTAAACCACCTGCTTGACGCGCTCGGTGATCTGGCCATCTTCGCCGTTGTCGATAGGCGTGGCCAACTTCTCCAGCACCTTGTCAACACTCCAGCCCGCGACAACGGTCGGGGTGACCGAGTTGATGCCTTCGGGGATCTGGATCGTCATCGAGGTGGTGGGCGAGCCGTCGCAGCCGTGTGGAAGCGAGAACGTCACCAGGGTGTATCCGCCTGCCGAGGTGACCGAGGCTGCAGCGGAGACGTGAGCCGACGCGGCCGACATACCGAAGGCAAGTGAGCCCGCGACGATGGCGCCAGAAACTGCAACGAGCGCACAGCAGCGCGCGAATGATTCTTCATGAATGTGCATCTTTCGCGTAAGAGGGACGGCACAGAGAGGCCGTGGATCCAGTGACTACACGAAAGCTGGGGGGCCGCGCCGCGACAGCGCGCGAGAAGCGAAAAGCTCAAAAAATGATGTGAGGTCGGTCGCTGGGGAAGCTGACTGCAAACGAACCGCTGCCCACTGCGTCAGCCCCGGACGAGCGCGCAAGAGGGGAACCATCCAGGACCACACGGTCCAGACGAGTCGTTCGCCCCGAGACAGCAACAACGCCATGATCGCGACGGCCACCGCGTGGGAACACACCATCGGGATGCTGATGCCGGTCGACATCCCGCTCATGTGGGCCATGTGCGGATCGAACGACGAGAGATACATGTGCGCAGCGTGGAAGAAGACCTGACTCGCGGCCAGCGTGAGGGTCAGCGTGCGTGCTGACATTTGGTGCGACGACAAGAGGAAGACAACCGGGAACGCCATGACGGCGAGGGCCGTCACCGCACCGATCGATGCGACCGAACCGCCCGCAGAAGCATGAGCGAGGCTCGAGATGCTGACAATGCATGCGACGACCAACGATGAGCGCAATATTCGCGACATACCGCTAGCTGGCGAGTTCACGCCGTCAGGCTATCAGTGGGCAGCAGGTATTCTCTCGACGTGATCTTCTCGCTTGGCCCGAAGCGGCTGTTTGCTGCGTTTGTGACCGTTGTGGCGGCAATATTGGTGTCGCTGACGCTGAGCATCCCCGTTGCCGAAGCCCACGCAACGTTGGAGAGCGTCAGCCCCGCGGACAAGTCCACCCTGGCCACCGAGCCTGCCGAGGTGACGCTGACCTTCAACGACACGATGAACAGGCCGTCCTACGTCTCGGTGACCGCTCCGGACGGAAAGTTGATCGCCGAAGGCGAAGGCACGGTCGTTGGCACCAAGGTCACCCAGCAGGTCAAGACGGCCGGGCTCGCCGGCATCTACCGCGTGGACTTCCGAGCGGTTTCCGCTGATGGACACCCCGTCGAGGGATCATTCCGCTACACGGTCACCTCGGGCACGCCAGCCTCAAGCGATGCAACCTCGCAGGAGAAGCCTGCCGACCGGCGCCTGCGCTGGTGGATCCTGGGGATCGGCGCGTGGATAGTCCTGCTGGGTGGAGTTGCCGTCTGGGTGCGGAGGCGCACATGAGTAGGCGTACGGTTCGGATCTGGCTGCTTGCAAGCCTGGCATTGGCTCTCTTGGTCCTAGGCTTCGCACTTTCGCTAGGTGGGGCACTCTCTGGTTCGGCCCCGGGCATCCCGGACCCTGGCGCCCTGACGACGCTCGGCCTTCCGCTCATGAAATTCGTGTCGGACGCCTTAGGAGTCGTTACGATTGGCCTTCTGGTGTCGGCCGCATTCCTGCTGGTTTCTGGCCCTTCCGGACTTCAAGGACTCGCCTCGAAGGCCATGCTCCTGACGTCACGCACTGCCGGGCTGTGGGCCCTCAGTGGCGTGCTTTACTACGTTCTCGCTGCTTCGGATCTCTTTGCGATTCCGGTGTTCCAGATTCGCTCGTTCTCGATCCTGAGCCAGTTGTTCACGGGAATCTCCCTTGGCCGCACGATCGCGGCGCAGATCGTGATCGCGCTGGTGATCGCCCTCTTCGCGCGTCGAACGATCACCGTGCCGGGCGCGACGTGGTTGCTCGCCGCGGCTGCCCTTGGCATCGCGGTCCCTGCGCTGTCGGGTCATTCGGCGGGTTCGGGTGCGCACGACCTCGCCGTCGTCAGCTTGGGGTTCCACGTCGTCGGGGCCTCCTTGTGGGTCGGTGGCTTGGTCGGCCTGATCTGGATCGCCTTCCACGGCAGCAAACGCCTGCCCGGAGCGGTCGCGCGCTATTCCCCACTCGCGTTGTGGTGCCTCGGCGCAGTCGCGATTTCGGGTCTCGTCAATGCGGCGATCCGGGTGGAGTCGTTGGGCAACGTCTTCACCACTTCATACGGCGCACTGATCCTCATGAAGGTGGCTGCGCTCGTTGTCCTGGCGGGCTTCGGTTGGGCGCACCGCAAGACGACTGTAAGGGCCCTCATCGCCTCCGAAGCGGCCGACGACCTCCAACGCGCGCGCTGGGCGTTCGCTCGACTCGCTCTCGCGGAGCTCACCGTCATGGGCGCGGCCTTTGCCGTCGCGGTGGCACTCTCGCGTGCGCAGCCTCCGGTCAGCGACAACCTCTACACGACGCGTGTCGAGCAGATCCTCGGCGGTCCGCTGCCTGCCGCGCCGACGGTCGCCAACTTCCTCTTCGGCTTCAGCCCGAGCGGCGTCGGCATCGCCGTGGTGCTCGTCCTCGGCTCACTGTATGCGCGCGGACTGGTCTCCATGCACCGACGTGGGGATGCTTGGCCGATTGGTCGCACGATCTCTTGGTACATCGGCCTCGTCGTCATCGCCTGGGCGACATTCGGCGGCCTTGGTGGCTACTCCCATGTGTTGTTCAGCGCCCACATGGTCTCGCACATGTTGCTCGCCATGGTGGCGCCGATCTTCTTGGTGCTTGGCGCGCCACTTACCTTGGCGATGCGCACCCTTCCTGGGCCTCGTGCACCCGGCGAGCGCGCACCCCGTCAGATGCTGATCAAGACGCTTCACTCGTGGCCCGTCAAGATCGTCACGCACCCGATCGTGAGTGTGTCGCTCTTCATCGGCAGCCTGTACGGCCTGTACTTCACGAACATCTTCGAGAACTTGATGAACTCTCACTTGGGGCACGGGGCCATGGACCTTCACTTCCTGCTCGTGGGGACCCTGTACTACTACGTCCTTGTCGGCATCGATCCCTCGCCGCGCAAGCTCGAGCCCCTCGTACGCTTTGGGGTCCTCATGGTCACCGTGCCGTTCCACGCCTTCTTCGCGATCTCGATCATGGCCGCCTCGACGGTCATTGCGGGGGACTACTGGCGGATGCTCGATCGGCCCTACCGCACGGACCTTTTGCGCGATCAGTACGTCGGCGGCAGCATCTCCTGGGCGATGGGGGAGATCCCCTTGATCCTTGTCATGGGTGCCATCTTCGTGCAGTGGTATCGCAGCGACCGTCGTGATTCTCGCCGCCACGACCGCGCCGAGGCCAACAACCAGGACCGCGAGCTTGAGGCCTACAACGCCTACCTCGCCTCGCTCAACGCAGACGGCAAACGCCGCACCCCCTGACATACGCCAAACGCATGCCGAGTGGCGCAAAATCGTTCCCATTGATGTCCCAAAACCCCCAAAATGCGCCACTCGCGGTACGGGGCGGGGACAAAGGGAATGGGGGATAGGGGGACAGGGGGATGAGAATGTCTCGCGGACGCGCGCCAGCCGCTTAAGGCAAACGCCGCACCCCCTGACATACAGGGAGCGCGGCGTTGTGGTGTTGCGGGCGTTGAAGACCTACAGCAGAATGCCGGACTCCGTGCTTGCCTTGGCGAAGCGCGCCTGGACATCGGCCCAGTTGACGACGTTCCACCAGGCCTTGACGTAGTCAGGCTTGACGTTGATGTAGTCAAGGTAGAAGGCGTGCTCCCACATGTCGAGCTGCAGGATCGGGATGATGCCGACGGGGATGTTGCCCTGCTGATCAAACAGCTGGAACGTCAGCAACTTGTTGCCCAGCGTGTCCCAGCCCAAGATCGCCCAACCGGAGCCCTGGAGGCCCAGCGCAGTGGCCGCGAAGTGCGACTTGAAGGCGGCAAAAGAGCCGAAGTCCTCGGCAATGGCCGCGGCAAGATCGCCATCGGGCTCGCCGC
>JAOPXA010000292.1 GCA_025965395.1 Nocardioidaceae bacterium
GAGACGCTCGAGGATCGGCAAGGTCGCGTGGATCGCATTGCTGCCCATCCACGACCGAGCGGTATGTGCGCGCTCCCCCGTCGTGAGGATGTCGAACCGCAGCGTGCCTTGGCAGCCGGCCTCGACCACACCGTTGGACGGCTCCATCAAGATCGCCAGGTCGGCGGCGAGCAGCTGAGGGCGCTCTCGCGCGATCCGGCCAAGACCGTTGAACTCAGCAGCGATCTCTTCGGCCTCGTAGAAGACGAAGGTGATGTCGCGGTTGGGCGCCGGGAGAGTCGCCGCGAGCCGCAGCGCGACCGCCACGCCGCCTTTCATGTCGCACGCGCCAAGGCCAAAAAGCAGGTCATCGACGATGCGCGACCCCGTGTTGTCATTGGCCGGGACGGTGTCGAGATGGCCCGCAAGAACCACGCGCTCGGCACGGCCCAGCTGGGTGCGGGCGATGATCGTATGTCCGTCGCGAACGACCTCGAGGTGGTCTAGCGCGTTGAGCTCCGCCTCCACCGCGTCGGCGATGACCTTCTCCTCGAGACTCACCGAATCGATGTCGACCACGGCCGCCGTGAGCGACACGATGTCGGCGGTCAAGTCGAGGGAGGCCATAGGGCTATTCCACCACGAAGGCGCAGAACTCGTTGCCTTCTGGATCGGCCAGAACGGTCCAGTCGATCGCGTCGTCGGGGCGACGGAGCACCACGGCTCCTCGGGCCACGAGGTCGGCGACGCCGGAACGACCGACCGTCACATCCCCGTGGATCCGGTTCTTGACGGACTTGGGCTCCGGCACGGGCACGAAGGACATCGCCGAGAACGGCACGCCGTCCATGTTGGTGAGGTAGGAGAACCCGAGATCGTGGTGAGCCAGTTCAGCTCCCAGCACGTCGGCCCACCAGCCAGCGATGGCGGGAGCATCCGCGCAGTCGACCACGATCTCATACAGCTTGTAGTCCGGGACCGAGCGACGTAGGAAGACGCAGAATTCTCCGCCCTCGGGGTCCTCGAAGACTGTCCAGGGGAACTCACGCGTACCCGAGAGCCGTTTCAGACCCGCGAAGGATTCAGGGGACAGCGCGTTGATGTCGAGGTGGACACGGTGCTTGACCGACTTGGGTTCCGGCACCACACAGGGCCACACCGTATGCGCGGGCGTCGGGCCGGTGAGCACGACGTCTCCGTCAGGATCCCGGTCGATCGTGAGGCCCAGCGTGTCTGCCCAGAAGCGGGACATGCTGCCCTCGTCATTGACGTCGATGCACAGCGCCTTGTAGCGCGCGATAGCCATGGGAACCACTCAACCGCACCCGGTAGCGTTGAGTCCATGACCGCACCCGAAAACGCATACGCCTGGGGCATCGCCACCCTCACCGACGAAGGCACCGTCCTCGATGTCTGGTATCCGGCGCCCCAGCTTGGCACACCTCCGGCGAGCGACCCCCAGCCCAGCGCCTTGATCGCGATCGCCGGCCGTGACGATGTGCGCCAGGTCGATCGCGTGGCCGTCTACACCGTGATCGACGATCTCCAATCGCCTCTCGCGGATGCCTATGATGCCTACCTGCGCCTGCACCTGCTGTCGCATCGCCTCGTCAAGCCCCGCACCATCAACCTCGACGGTGTCTTCGCGGCGCTGGCCAACGTGGTCTGGACGTCGATCGGGCCGTGCGCGGTCCAGGGGTTCGAGCAGACACGCCTGCGCGCACGCGCCGCAGGACTGTCGGTCCAGGTGACGAGCGTCGACAAGTTCCCCCGCATGACCGACTACGTCGTGCCCTCGGGCGTGCGCATCGCGGACGCAGACCGCGTGCGGCTCGGCGCCCACCTCGCCGAGGGCACCACGGTCATGCATGAGGGGTTCGTCAACTTCAACGCCGGTACGCTCGGCAACGCGATGGTCGAGGGACGCATCTCGGCCGGAGTGATCGTCGGGAACGGTTCCGACATCGGCGGTGGCGCCTCGATCATGGGCACCTTGTCCGGTGGCGGCAACCAAGTCATCAGCATCGGCGAGAACTCCCTCCTGGGCGCCAACTCGGGCATCGGGATCTCGCTCGGCGACAACTGCGTCGTCGCCGCGGGCTGCTACGTGACGGCGGGCACCAAGGTACGTCTACCGGACGGCACGATCGTCAAGGCGGCAGAGCTGTCCGGCCAGGACGGGCTGCAGTTTTGGACCAACAGTGAGAATGGGGCTATCGAGGCTCGGCCTCGAGGCGATCGCACGGGCATCGAGCTCAACTCGGCCCTGCACGCCAACTAAGCTCCCCGACCGAAGGACCGTATGCGTAGACGCTGGCTGATGCTTGCGCCTGCCGTGACCCTGATCGCCGCAGGCGTCACCGCATGCTCCGGCGGCACGCCGCTCCTCGGTCGCGACGAGGAATGCGTGGCGGCGGTGGAGGACAACACCGCGACCATCGAGCTCGACCAAGCCGAAAACGCAGCCCTGATTGCCGCGGTCGCCACGCGCCGCGGGCTCCCTGCTCGCGCCGTCACGATCGCCATCGCGACGGCGTTCCAGGAGTCCAAGCTGCGCAACATCGACTACGGCGATCGCGACTCCGTAGGCCTGTTCCAGCAGCGTCCGTCCCAGGGGTGGGGCACGACCCAACAGATCATGGACCGCGAGTACGCGATCGGCAAGTTCTTCGACGCGCTCGTCAAGATCAAGAACTACCGCGAGCTCGACATCACCGTGGCGGCGCAAAAGGTGCAACGCTCGGCGTTCCCCGACGCATACGCCCAGCATGAGCCGGAGGCACGTGCGTTGGCCTCTGCTCTCAGTGGCAACAGCCCGCATGCGTTCACCTGCGAGATCGGCAACCCCGAGGCG
>JAOPXA010000295.1 GCA_025965395.1 Nocardioidaceae bacterium
AAATCGACTATCGCCTCAGCGTTGTCGCTGTGCTTCTCCATGCGCAGAGCGATTGTCTTCGCCCCGCGCAGCGTCAGGTATGCGTCAAAGGGCCCCGGCACCGCACCAGCGCCATTCTGCAGGAACCCAAATGCGGCGTGCAGTTCCTCGTCGTTGGTCAGCAGTGCGCCACCCACGACATCGGAGTGCCCACCGATGTACTTGGTCGTCGAGTGCAGCACCACGTCGGCACCCAGTGCGATCGGCTGTTGCAGATAGGGCGAGGCGAACGTGTTGTCGATGACGAGCTTCACACCGCCAGCGTGGCTCACCTCGGCCAACGCCTCGATATCGCCGATGTTGAGCAAGGGATTGGTGGGCGTCTCGATCCATACCAGCTTCGTGGTTGGCCCGATCGCCGCACGCACGCCATCGATGTCGCCGACCGCAACGGTCGAGTACGTGATGCCCCACTGGGTGAAAACCTTGTCGATCAGCCGGAACGTGCCGCCATAGGCATCGTCGGGAATGATCAGGTGGTCGCCCGGGCGCAATGTGGCTCGCAGCAACGTGTCGGTCGCTGCCATCCCTGAGCTGAATGCTCGCCCGTACGCCGCGTTCTCCAACGCTGCGAGATTGGCCTCTAGAACCGTGCGCGTGGGGTTGCCGGTGCGCGCGTACTCATAGCCGTCGCGCATCTGGCCGACGCCGTCCTGCGCGAACGTGGATGTCGCATAGATCGGTACGTTGACCGCCCCGGTCTGCGCGTCGGGCTCGAATCCCGCGTGGATCGCGCGCGTCGCAAAACCGTGGCTGTCGCTCGAGCCGCTCATATGTGCACACCCAACAGGTCGTGACGCGTCAGCACGCCGATGGGCTTGCCGTCTTCGATGACCATGACCGCGTCGCTCTTCTTGAGTGCTTCCATCGCTGCCGCGAGCCCTTCGCCGGAGCCGACTAGCGGCAGAGGGTCGCTCATGTGCGCCGAGACCGGATCGGTGAGCGTCGCGCGCCCCTCGAAGACAGCGCTCAACAGCTCACGTTCGCTGACGCTGCCCGCCACCTCACCGATCACGACGGGCGGCTCAGCGCCAACGACGGGCATCTGGGAGACGCTGTACTCGCGCAGGATCTCGATCGCGTCGCGCACGGTTTCCGAAGGATGCGTATGAACGAGGGCGGGCATGTCTCCGTCCTTCTGGCGGAGCACGTCGCCCACGCTCGTCTCGCCGGTCGAGCCATCGAGCCGCGAGCGCAAGAAGCCGTAGGACGACATCCAGCGGTCGTTGAAGACCTTCGACAGATAGCCGCGGCCACCATCGGGGAGTAGAACCACGACCAACGCATCGGGCCCCTCGCGTTCGGCAACCTGGAGAGCCGCCACGACCGCCATGCCGCACGAGCCGCCGACGAGCAGCCCTTCCTCGCGCGCCAGACGTCGCGTCATGTCGAACGAGTCGGCGTCTGAGACCGCGATGATCTCGTCGGGGATCGACGGGTCATACGCGGACGGCCAGAAGTCCTCGCCCACACCCTCGACGAGATAGGGACGCCCGGTGCCCCCCGAGTAGACAGACCCCTCCGGATCGACGCCGATGACCTTGACCGACCCGCCGGACGTCTCCTTGAGGTAGCGCCCCGTGCCAGTGATCGTGCCGCCCGTGCCGATCCCGGCGACGAAGTGCGTCACCTTGCCGTCGGTGTCGGCCCAGATCTCGGGTCCCGTGGTCTCGTAGTGGCTCTGCGGCCCAGCCGGGTTGGAGTACTGGTCGGGCTTCCAGGCGCCATCGATCTCGCGCACGAGCCGGTCGGACACGCTGTAGTAGCTGTGCGGATCCTCAGGGAGCACTGATGTGGGGCACACGACGACCTCGGCGCCATACGCGATCATCGTGTTGCGCTTGTCCTCGCTGACCTTGTCGGGGCACACGAAGATGCACCGGTAGCCCCGCTGCTGGGCAACGATCGCGAGGCCGACACCGGTGTTGCCCGACGTGGGTTCGACGATCGTGCCGCCGGGCTTGATGGCGCCCGACGCCTCAGCCTCGTCGATCATCTTGAGCGCAATGCGATCCTTGGCGCTTCCCCCAGGGTTGAAGTACTCGACCTTGGCAGCCACCAGGGCTGAGCCGGGAGCGGGTACGACGTTGAGCCGCACCAGGGGCGTGTTGCCGATGAGTTGGACGACGGAGTCAGCGATGCGCATGGGTGTCCTTACGTGCTGTCGCGGAGGGGCCGGCCGTGGGTGTCGCGCGGGGTGCCCGCCAGGATCACGATGCCGTCGATGAAGGGCCAGAGAGCACCGATGCCGCAGGTGAAGATCGTGACCAACAGTTGGGCCACGCCGAGCCCGGTGTTGCCCATGTAGAAGCGGCCGATGCCCAGCGGGATGAAGATCTGCAGCAGTCCGGCAATCAACTTGGACTTGTCGGAGTAGGGCTCTCCCGTGATCGGATGAATGCCCCACGGCGCCGCAGCACTCGCACCATAGGCCGCGTGGCCGTAGCCTCCGGCCGGAAATCCCGGAGGCGGTCCGTATGAGGGTGCTCCGTAGGCCGGCGGCGGGTAGCCGGGCGGCACCTGCCCGTAGGGCGCCTGCCCGTACGGCGATTCGCCAGACGGCGGCGGCGGATATGACGGCTGCTCACCGTCGAGGGGCCGCGTGGGGTCGCTAGCACCAGCCGAAGCAGGGTCTGGTTGCTGAGCGTCGCTGGGCGGCTCGGGTTCACCAGGGTAGGGCGGCTGTGTCATGTCGCCAGCCTAGACCGTTCCCGACTCGCGTCCGGCAACGGCGACATCGGCGTACGGGTCGACGACTCGCTTGGACCGCGGTTCGTCGTGCTGCGGCCAGCGCTCCTCCAGCAGGATCGCGATGGAGGACGCCGTGAAGATGGTCGAGACGATGCCGATCGCGAGGCCGAACAACAGCGCGAGCGCAAAATCGGTCAGCGAGTCCCCACCCAGGAACGCCAAAGCGCCGAGGATGAACATCGCGCCGAGACCGGTGTTGATCGTGCGAGGGATCGTATGGAGAATCGCCTCGTTGACGACTTCGCGCAGCCGTCGGCCCTTGTTGGCGGCCGTATGCTCGCGGATCCGGTCGAACACCACGATCGTGTCGTTGACCGCGAGACCAATAATCGACAGCACCGCCGCCAGGAATATCCCGTCGATCGGCTTGCCCCACCAGGCAAAGATGCCCACCACGGTGAGCACGACCGACGACATCGACAGCACGGCCGCGGCCGCATACGTCCACCGGAAGCGCCAGGCGAGATAGAGCATCTGGGCGCCCACAGCGATCAGGAACGCGATCATGGCCTTGTTGCGGAGCTCGTCCCCAAGGCTCGGACCGATCAGCTCGTCGCGCTGCTTCTCGATCTCGCCACCGACGCTGCCAAGCGCGACCTCGATCTTGGCCGCCTCGTCGTTGCTGATGTCGTCGGTGCGGACCGTGATGTTCTCCTCGCCCGCCGTGTCGCTGGACGAGGCCTGCACGACGGCTTGCGGGAAGCCGGCGTCGCTGACGGCGTCGCGGGCCGTCTCGACGCTGACCTGGTCGGACGTGGAGTACTCCAGCAGACGTCCGCCGGTGAACTCGACGCCTAGGTTGAGCCCCTTGGCGACGATGCCGCCGATCGAGATCACGGCAACGGCCGCGGTGATGGTGACCCAGAGGCCGCTTCGCCGGACGAGATTCAGACCACTGTCGTTGATCCAGCGCCGCATCCGGCCCGTGTTGGCAATGCCCGACAGCTGCGGATTGCGGATCATGAACGGTCGACGGACGAGGAACTCGGTGAACGTGCGGGCCACGATGAGCGCCGAGATCATCGAGGCGATGACGCCGATCGAGAGGGTGACGCCAAAGCCCTTCACGGGGCCTGAGGCGAAGAAGACGAGCAGGAAGCCCGCGAGCAGCGTGGTCACGTTGGAGTCGATGATGGCCGACCAGGCCTTGTTGAAGCCCGTCGTGAGAGCTGGCGCCAGCCCGTCGCGGCCGCGCACCGCATACTCCTCCCGCGCGCGTTCGAGCACGAGCACGTTGGCGTCGATCGCGAGACCGATCGCCAGCACGAACCCAGCGAGCCCAGGCAGCGTGAGAGTGGCGCCCAGCCAGACGAGGAGCGCGTACGAGATGAGGGCGTATGTGGCCAACGCCAGCGACGCCATGAGGCCAGCGAGGCGATAGGCGAAGACGATGAAGATGCCCGTCAAGAGGATGCCGATGATCGCGGCCTTGGCCGATGCGTCAATAGCGGACGCACCCAACGTGGGGCCCACGGTGCGCTGCTCGATGACCTCGACCGGCACCGGAAGCGCGCCGCCCTTGATCAGCACCGACAGGTCTTCGGCGGTCGTCTTGGTGAAGTCGCCCGAGATCTGCGTGTTGCCGCCGGTCTGGCCGATGTCGCAGACGGTGCCGCTCGTGCCACCGACCACGACCTGTGGCGAGGAGATGACCTTGTTGTCCAGCAGGATCGCGATGCGGCGCTGAGGATCGCCGCCGGCGAAGCACGCCGCCTCGCCCGTCACCTTGGCCCAGGCATTGCTGCCACTCTTGCTGAAGTCGATGGTGACGACCCAGTCGCTGCTCTGATCGGGCAGGCCGAAGCTCGCGTCGGAGACCTCGTCGCCGTCGAGTGCCTGGGGCTTGAGGTTCAGGTATTCGCCGTTCTCGTCCTGCACGACCAGGCTGTCGGGGTCCTTCTGCGCGGCGTCGATCTGCTCTTGGGTCGCGATCGAGTCGACGCCGTGGATCGACAGCTGTGCGGTCTGACCGATCACCTCGGCAGCTTCGCGCGGATCCTGGATGCCGGGTAGCTCGACGATGATGCGGTTGGATCCCGATCGCGCGAGAGTCGGCTCGGAGACGCCGAGCGCGTCGACACGGCCGCGCAGGACCTCGAGACCTCGGTCCGTCGACTCCGAGTTGGCCTTGACGCGGTCGGTGTCTTGCGTCTGGAGGACGATCTGGGTGCCGCCGCTCAGGTCGAGACCGAGCTTGGGCGAGATCGACAGGGCCAGCGCTGCCGCGATGCCGATCGTGACAAGGGTCGCGAGCGCGCGCCACATGGTGTTGCGCGATCCCCGGGTCGACATCTTCCCACCCTATAGGGCGGCTACTAGTCTCGATCCATGAACAACATCAGCTATCGCCAGATGGGGTCGAGCGACCTCACGGTTTCGTCGGTCGGGCTCGGATGCAACGCGTTCGGTATGCGGATCGACCTCGATCAGACCAAGACGGTCGTCGCCGCGGCCCTCGATGCGGGGATCACACTCTTCGACACCGCCGATGTCTACGGGTTTGGTGCGAGTGAGGAGATGCTGGGCAAGGCGCTGGGATCGCGCCGTGCGGACGTGCTCGTCGCGACCAAGTTCGGCATGGACCTTAACGGGCTCAACGGCGATGACGGAGGTCGCCGGGGCAGCGCCGCATACGTGAAGACCGCTGTGGAGGCGAGCCTCAAGCGGCTGGGCACCGACTACATCGACCTG
>JAOPXA010000296.1 GCA_025965395.1 Nocardioidaceae bacterium
CATGGGGCTCCTAGTCGCAGGAGGCATTTACTCCGCTTTTGCTCCAGAGTCTGCGAAGGCTGCTACGGCCGATTCGCGGAAGGTCGAAGAGGGTCGTCAACTGTTCCTCATCGGATGCGCAAGCTGCCATGGCAAGAACGCCGAGGGCATCATCACCAAGCGCGGCAAGAACTACGGGCCCTCGCTCGTCGGCGTAGGTGCGGCGGCCGTCGACTTCCAGGTCGGCACCGGACGCATGCCGCTGGCTCAGGCCGCTCAGCAGGCGCCTCGCAAGGAACCCGAGTACACGCCTGAAGAGATCTCCAAGCTCGCCGCCTACATCGCGTCCTTGGCTCCCGGCCCAGCCATCCCGACCGCCGAGCAGGTCGACTACTCGACCGTCGACGACGAAGGCATTGCGCGCGGCGGAGAGTTCTTCCGCACCAACTGCACCGCCTGCCACAACTCTGTCGGTGCCGGTGGCGCCCTGCCTGGAGGCAGGTATGCCCCCAAGCTCACGGGCGTCAGCGCGAGCCACATGTGGTCCGCGATGGTTACCGGACCGCAGCAGATGCCTGTCTTCTCCGACAAGGTCATCACGCCGCAGGACAAGCTGGAGATCATTGCCTACATCAAGTCAGTCCAGGAAGAGCCCCAGTACGGCGGGATCGCCGGTGGCGGGCTTGGCCCCGTCGTCGACGGAATGTTCACCTGGATCATCGGCATCGGCGGCCTTGCTGCCTTCGCGATCTGGATCGCCGCAAGTGGAGCGAGAGTGAAAAAGAAGTCATGAGCGAATCCCACGACAACGAGCACGACGCGGACATGGTTCCGAGCGAGCCGATCAGCAACCCAGGTCTGCCCGAGCACCTGCCGCGCCCCACCGATGTCTACCCCGAAGCCGAACGCCGTGCCGAGCGTCAGGTGGCGGGCATGTTCGGCCTTGCGGGAGTGCTGTTCTTCGCGTTCTGCGTCTTCTACTTCGTGGTCGACAAGGACGACGTCTTCCTGGGTTGGTCTGCGCTGAATGTCGCTCTCGGCTCGACCCTTGGATTCGGTCTCCTGCTCATTGGCCTCGGCGCTGCACAATGGGCCAAGAAGCTCATGTCAGACCACGAGATGGTCGAGATGCGTCACCCCGTCGCTTCACCTCCCGAGGACCGCGCCGCGACGCTTGCGGCCCTCAACGCAGGAATCAGCGAGTCCGGCTTTGCCCGTCGCCCGCTCATTCGCAACACATTGCTCGGCTCCATGGGTCTGCTCGGGCTTCCTGCCATCGTGCTGCTGCGCGACCTCGGACCCTTGCCTCACGGCCAGTTCGAGACTGTCTGGAAGAAGGGCATGCGCGTCGTCACCGACGTGTCAGGCGCCCCGATCAAGCCAGGCGACATCGAGGTCGGTCAGCTCATCAACGCCGAGCCGGCCATTCTGTTCGAGCTTGACGCAGACGGCGAGCGGGTGCTGCACGGCACCGAGGCGCTCCAGGCCAAAGCCAAGGCTGCGGTCATCGTCGTCCGGATGCGCCCCGAGGACATCACTCCTTCCAAGCGAAGCGCCAACTGGGGCATCGATGGAATCCTCTGTTACTCCAAGATTTGTACACACGTTGGATGCCCGATCAGCCTGTGGGAGCAACAAACCCACCACTTGCTGTGCCCGTGCCACCAATCGACGTTCGATCTTGCCGACAACGGCAAGGTGATCTTCGGTCCGGCTCACCGTCCACTCCCCCAGCTTCCGCTGGCCTTGGACAGCGAGGGGTACCTCATTGCTGTCAGCGACTTTCCCGACACGGTCGCGCCGAGCTTCCCTGAGATCGCAAGGGGACCTAAATGAGTCAGCACACACCCGTCGAAGAAACCGGCTTTGGCAAGAAGGCCTCTGGTCCGGTCGAATGGCTCGACAACCGTCTTGGCCTTGCCAGCATGGCCAAGAAAAATATCCGCAAAGTGTTTCCCGACCACTGGTCGTTCCTGCTGGGCGAGATCGCGCTGTACAGCTTCATCGTTCTGCTGCTCACCGGCACGTTCTTGACGCTGTGGTTCCAGCCCAGCATGGCCGAGGTCAACTACCAAGGCGCCTACGCACCGCTCCGGGGTGTCGAGATGTCCCAGGCCTTCGCCTCGACCCTCGACATCTCGTTCGAGGTGCGTGGCGGTCTGTTGATCAGGCAGATCCATCACTGGGCGGCGGCGCTCTTCATCGCAGCGATGATCGCCCACATGCTCCGCGTCTTCTTCACTGGCGCTTACCGCAAGCCGCGTGAGATCAACTGGCTCATCGGCATCGGTCTCATGACCCTCGGTCTCATCGAAGGGTTTGCTGGTTACTCACTTCCCGATGACCTGTTGTCCGGCACCGGGCTCCGCTTCGTCGACGGCATGATCCGGTCGATCCCCATCGTTGGCTCCTACGTCGAGTTCTTCCTGTTCGGTGGCGAGTTCCCCGGCGACATCATCATCCCCCGCCTCTATATGGCTCACATCTTGCTGATTCCTGCCCTGTTGCTCGGCTTGATCGGCGCGCACATGCTCCTGCTGGTCTACCACAAGCACACGCAATGGCCTGGCCCTGGACGCACCGAAGAGAACGTCGTCGGCTTCCCGGTCTTGCCGGTCTACGCCGCCAAAGCGGGTGGATTCTTCTTCGTCGTCTTCGGATTCACCGCTCTCATGGGCGCGTTCTTCCAGATCAACCCGATCTGGAGCTACGGCCCCTACAATCCCTCAGAAGTCACGGCGGGCTCACAACCCGACTGGTACATGGGCTTCGTCGAGGGCGCTATCCGCATCATGCCCAACTGGGAAAGCACGATATTTGGCTGGACGTTCAGCTGGAACATCGCGATCCCAGGCCTCGGACTCATGGGCTTGTTGTTCACCGCGCTTGGTGCGTGGCCCTTCGTCGAGAAGTGGATCACCGGCGATGACCGCGACCATCACCTGCTGCAGCGTCCTCGCAACGCTCCGGTGCGCACCGCATTCGGTGTCGCGGGCATGACCTGCTACGCGATGTTCTGGATTGCCGGCGGCAACGACATCATTGCCACGCAGTTCCACCTCAGCATCAACACGATCACGTGGTTCTGTCGCTTTGCAGTGTTCATCGCACCGGTCATTGCCTTCATCATCACCAAGCGCATCTGCCTCGGTCTCCAGCACAAGGACAAGGAGTCCTTGCTGCACGGCTACGAGACAGGCATCATCGAGCGTTCACCTGATGGCGGCTACGTCGAGCGTCACGCACCTCTGCCCAGCAACAGGCAGTACGCGCTGACGACTCACGACCGTCTCCCGGTGCTCGAAGATCCGCGCACCGAAGACATCAACGGCATCCCCAACCCGTCGAGCCGCAAAGAGAAGTTGCTCGCCAGGGCACGTCAGTTCTACTTCGGCGACGTGGTCGACAAGCCCACCGTCAACGAGGTCGAGGAAGCCCATCATCATCTGGGCGATCACACCGGACACGAGATCACCGCTGGCGGCGACGAGTTCCAGGGCGTGTCCGAGGCCGGCATCCCGAAGACGCATTAGCACCCAAGCTGGAGGCGCGCTCCTACAACTGGAGCGCGCTTCCCGCGGTGAACGTGTCGTAGGAGACGTCCCAGTCGGTCCAGCCGTTGCCCTTCTCGAGGGAACGGGGGCTGTTCTTGAAGATCATCACGTCACCGCGACGCGAATGGTCATAGAGCCACTTGGCGTGAACCGTGCTCATGCCCACGCAGCCGTGGCTGACGTTAGCTGCGCCCTGAGAGCCGGCCGACCACGGCGCAGCGTGCACGAACTCCCCCGAGTTGGTGAGCCGCATCGCCCAGCGAACATCAGGAATGTTGTAGTAGTCGGCATCCCCGGGCTTGGCTCCTGTGGTCGCAGCGTCCATGCGTTTGGTGCTGTGCTTCTCCATGATCACCTTGGTGCCGCCACGCGTGACGAAGCCAGCCTTGCCCGTGGTGATCGGGAATCGCTTGACCCCCACACCGTCTCGCCGCACGACCATGACGTGCTTGGAGACATTGACCGTGCTGACCATGGACGCGCCAATGGTGAAGCTCACGCGACGGCTCAGCTGGCCATAGAAGCCGTTGCCTGCATTGACCCCGTTGAGATCGGCGACAACCGTCACCTTGGTCCCTGCAGGCCAGTAGACGCGGGGACGGAAGTGCACCTCGCGGTTGCTGAGCCAACTCCAGGAGCCTTCGACAGGAACAGACGACTCGATTGACAGCCTGCGCTCGAACGCTGCGCGATCCTTGACCGGGCGGTCGAAGGTCATGATGATGGGCATCCCGACACCGACCTTCTCTCCCTGCAAGGGCGCGATGCTCGGGTAGATCTGCTGATCGAGGGTCAAGGGCGCCGTCGTGAACGACGAGGTCAGGGTCTTGGGATCGGCATCGGCATTGGTGCCTGCGGTGGTCACCGTGTATGCCGTATCGGGCTCGAGGAGCTCGGTCGCCGTCCAGGTATGGCGCGTCTGGTCGAACTCCCCCGGCAACGCGCGTTTCTTGCCCTTGACCTCGTAGGACACCTTGACCTGCGCAAGCGTGCCCTCGGCAGCCTGAGCGGTCACGACGGTGTCGACGGGCAGCGGAGCCGCTTGGTCGACGACGTTGCTCGTCAGGACCACGTCTGGCGCTGGAGCGATCGTCTTGACCGCGTCCTTGGCCTCGGTGCACCCCACCAAGACGGCGCCGCTCAGCACGAGCACGGCGAGATGGCGGTAGGTCACCGACCTAGCCTACGTGAGGCGCCTGACGAAACTGACTAGTGCGCGTGGATGCCGCGGTAGTACTCGAAGATCCAGCCGCAAACGGTGACCGCTCCGATGCCCAGACCGATGATGAAGAGCCACCAACCAAAGACGACACCCAAGACGATGACCGCCAACGCGCTGGCGCAGAACAACGGCCACCAGCTGTAAGGCGGGAAGAAGCCTTGCTCGCCTGCGCCGTCGGCAATCTCACCGGACTTGCTGTCCTCGGGACGATCGGGAATCTGCTTGGCCACGACGGCCAGATAGAACGACAGCAACGCCGCGAGCAACGTCGTCATCGTGAGGGCCGTCGTGCCCGTCGGGTCCTCGGTCATCAGCCAATAGACCGGCGTCACGGCAGCGAAGAAGATCCCGCAGATCGCGATAGTCCAAGTTTCGGCTTTCACTACGAACCCTTTTCCATGTTGTCGTGGAGAAGCTCTTCTCGACCTTCTACGTTGGGCGCATCGACGGCATTGGTCTCACCAAGCCCGTCGTTGTCCTCATACTCCAACGCCGCGACCTCAGGATGGTGCAGGTCGAACGCGGGGCTTTCAGAACGAATCTTCGGCAACGACAAGAAGTTGTGGCGGGGCGGCGGTGAGCTCGTCGCCCATTCCAGCGAACGACCCCAACCCCACGGGTCGTCGAGACCCACGAGCGGCCCCTTGCGGGACTTCCAGACGTTGTAGAAGAACGGAAGTGTCGATGCCCCCAGCAGGAACGCGCCCACCGTGGAGATCTGGTTGAGCGTGGTGAACCCGTCGCTTGCCGAGTAGTCGGCGTAGCGTCGAGGCATGCCTTCGACACCCAGCCAGTGCTGCACGAGGAAGGTCAGGTGGAAGCCGATGAAGAGCATCCAGAAGTGGATCTTGCCCAGCTTCTCGTCGAGCATCCGGCCGGTCAGCTTGGGCCACCAGTAGTAGAAGCCGGCGAACATGGCGAACACCACCGTGCCGAACACGACGTAGTGGAAGTGTGCCACCACGAAGTAGGTGTCAGACAGCTGGAAGTCGAGCGCCGGGGAGGCGAGGATGACGCCGGTGAGGCCACCGAACAAGAAGGTCGTCAAGAACCCCATGGAGAACATAAGGGGGGTGTCAAAGGACAGAGATCCCCCCCAGAGCGTGCCAATCCAGTTGAAGAACTTGACGCCCGTGGGCACGGCGATCAGGAAGGTCATGAAGGAGAAGAACGCCAGGTCGACCGAGCCGGTGACGAACATGTGGTGCGCCCAAACCGCGACCGACAGTGCACCGATGGCCAAGGTGGCGCCCACGAGGCCGACATAGCCAAAGATCGGCTTGCGCGCGAAGACCGGCAGGATCTCCGTCACGATCCCGAAAAAGGGCAGAGCGATGATGTAGACCTCAGGGTGACCGAAGAACCAGAACAAGTGTTGCCACAAGATCGGCCCTCCGGTGGCCGCGTCGAACACATGCGCCCCGAGCAGGCGATCGGCCTCCAGCGACAGCAGAGCCGCAGCGAAGATCGGGAACGCGATGATCACGAGCAGGCTCGTCACGAGCGTGTTCCAGACGAAGATCGGCATCCGGAACATCGTCATGCCAGGTGCGCGCATGCAGAAGATCGTGGTGATGAAGTTGACGGCACCCAGGATCGTGCCGAGGCCCGACATCCAGAGGCCCATGACCCACAGGTCACCGCCGATGCCCGGTGAGTTGACCGAGTCGCTCAGGGGCGCATACGCGAACCAGCCAAAGTCGGCTGCACCGCCGGGCACGAAGAAGCCCGAGACGACGATGGTGCTGCCGAACAGGTAGAGCCAGTAGCTGAACATGTTGAGACGCGGAAACGCTACGTCCGGGGCACCGATCTGCAGCGGCATGATCGCATTGGCAAAACCGAAGAACAACGGAGTCGCAAACATCAGCAACATGATCGTGCCGTGCATCGTGAACAACTGGTTGTAGGTCTCGTCGTCGACGATCTGGGTGCCAGGCGCGGCAAGCTCAGCGCGAATCAAGAGGGCGAGGATGCCACCGATGATGAAGAACGCGAACGAGGTGACGAGGTACATGTTGCCGATCACCTTGTGATCGGTCGTCGTGATGACCTTGACGATGCGCTGTCCCAGAGTGCGCGGCACGGGGATCACCATTCCGTCGTCGAATGCGGCTGTGGTGGCCATCAGCCCTCTTCTCCGTTCTCAGGTTCCAACCCGGCGATCGTATTGGCCTTGTCGGAGCCTTCGGGGGCACCGATGTTGCCTTCAGCCTTGAGCTTTTCGAGATGCGCGTCGTACTCGGCGCGCGTGACGACGTGCACCTTGAACAGCATGCGTGAGTGATAGAGGCCGCACAACTCGGCGCAGCGACCGGTGAAGGTGCCCTCACGCGTCGGCGTCATGTCGAACGAGTTGACCTTGCCGGGGATGACATCCATCTTGAAGTAGAACTCCGGGATCCAGAACGAGTGGATCACGTCAGGACTCTTCAGATCGAACCGTACGGATTCGCCAATCGGCAGATAGAGGTCTGCGAGATTGTCGGGCTGGCCAGCGTCGAAGACGTCATCGTTGTTGACCGCAGTTTCACCAATGTAGTTGAAGGCCCACTGCCACTTGCTGCCCACCACGGTGATGGTGTGATCGGGATTGTCCACCTTGCGCAGGATGTCGTTCTGAGCCGTCACGGTGTGAAAGAAGAACACGGCCACCACGATGACCGGCGCAAACGTGTAGAGCGCTTCCAGTGGCAGGTGGTAACGAAGCTGGGGCGGAATTTCGTCCTCAGACTTGCGGCGATAGCGCACTGCCGCGTACATCATCAGGCCAAAGACCAGCAGGAAGGTCACGAGGACCGCGATCCACGTGCCGACCCACAGGTCGAACATGTAGTCGCTTCGGTCGCTCGCCGCTTCGGGAAGTGCGAGGCGTTGGATCTGATCCTTGTCGGCTTGAGAACAACCACTCAAGGTGGCGATGGCGATGGCAGCGATTGCTGTCATCCTCGCCAACTTCATTCGACCCACGGGGCGCCTTTCTGGCTCAGCACACACTACTGGTGACATGTGCAGACTACTGGGAAGTTTGTGTCGGAAGGAGGTTAGGTGATCCTAACGCCGTTGCCTTCTCCGTGCTTGCAAGGAGTACGCAGGTCGCCAAGCCCTCCATCGCACCTTCGAGCTCCTCGATCGACGGAAAGGTCGGTGCGATCCGGATATTGCGGTCGCGAGGATCCTTGCCATAGGGGAAGGATGCCCCCGCTGGTGTGAGCGCAATCCCGGCAGCTTTTGTCAGCTCGACAACGCGCGCGGCCTGCCCGTCAGGAACGTCGAGCGAGATGAAGTAGCCGCCCGCCGGCTTGGTCCACTGCGCGATGCCCCACGGGCTGAGACGCCTGTCGAGAATGCTCAACGCAAGCGCGAACTTGGGCGCGATGATCGCACGGTGCTTCTGCATGTGCTCGCGTACGCCATCGGCACTGCCGAAGAACATCGCATGCCGAAGCTGGTTGACCTTGTCAGGTCCGATGGAGCCCTTGGACAAATGCGCGAGATACCAGGCGACGTTGGCGTCCGATCCACCGAAGAACGACACTCCCGCGCCGGCGAACGAGATCTTCGACGTCGAGGCGAAAATGAACGGCCGGTTGGGATAGCCGCTGGCCATCGCCAACGACAAGATGTCGGCCGACTTGGTCTCCACGTCCGTGAGGTGGTGCACGGCGTAGGCGTTGTCCCAGAAGATCCGGAAGTCGGGTGCCGCAGTCTCCATCGCAGCCAACCGCGCCGCGACCTCGGGCGAACACACCGCGCCCGTCGGGTTGCCATAGGTCGGCACGATCCAGATGCCCTTGATAGCTGGGTTGTCGGCCACGAGAGCGGCCACCTCGTCGGGGTCGGGGCCCGAGTCGGT
>JAOPXA010000326.1 GCA_025965395.1 Nocardioidaceae bacterium
CGAACGGGACCACGAACTGGTACTGCACGAAGCCCCGCGGGCCATAGACGTGATTCCAGTCGCGCACGGCGTCGAGGGGATGAAAGAACTGCCTGACGCTCTGGATCTCGCCGTCCCGGCGTGTGGGCGCCTTTGCGAACCACAGCGCGTTGAACGCCCGAGCGCTCAGCCGGTTGACCAAGCCACGGGGGAGAACTCCAGGAAGTGCAAGCTGGTGCTCGTCGGCGAGGTCGAGGGCCGTATCGCGCAGGCGCTCGGGAAGCTCGTCGACTCGGGCACTACGCCCCCGTGTCAGCACCGCTCGGCCTAGAGAGTTGCCGCTTGTCGCGGTATCGAACCAAGCCACGGAGTACTCGTACGCGTCGTCGCCGCCAGAGAGAATCTCGACGAGCTCGCGAATGTGCGGAACGCGCTGCGTATCGACGGCGAAGAAGGAGCTCTCTACGTGGGTGAGGCTCAGCGTGGCACGCGTGATGACTCCGGTGAGCCCCATCCCGCCGACAGTGGCCCAGAACAGCTCTGCGGTTGTGCCTTCGGGCCGCAGGGTCAGGAGCTCGCCCTGCGCCGTCAGGAGGTCGATCTCCAGGACGTGGTGCCCGAAGCTTCCTCGGGCGTGATGGTTCTTGCCGTGCACGTCCGCGCTGATGGCACCACCGACCGTGACCTGGCGGGTCCCGGGGATGACGGGCAGCCAGAGTCCATGGGGGAGCAGGAGACGCATGATCTGGTCGATGCTGGCGCCCGACTCGACCGAGATCGTGGCGGCCGAGGTGTCCAACGCGATGACACGTGTCCATCCCGTCAAGTCGAGGATGGTTCCGCCGGCATTCTGGGCGGCGTCGCCGTAGCTCCGTCCGAGGCCGCGCACCAGGATGCCGCGCTGGGGTGTGGCGGCCGCGACCGTCGAGACCAGCTCATCCATGTCCCGAGGCACCACACGCGTCGCAAAGCTCGGCGCGGTGCGTCCCCAGCCAACGAACCGCTCGGTCATGACCGAACTCCCAACACGAACAGCCCCAGCCACACGAGTGCCAATGCCTGAAGGATGTGGTCGCCGATGATGACCTCTTCGGGTTCGCCCGCCACGCCGCGATCGATGTCGACCGCGTAGCGCAACAGTCCCAGCGTGAAGGGCGCGATCGACAAGGCTTGCCAATTGATCCCCTCGTCGCCACTGATCTCGAAGGCCCACAGGCTGTAAGCGGTGATGGTGACCGCGGCAGCGATGCTCCACACGAACCGCAGGTAGGACTCGGAGTATGCCGACAAGGATCGACGCGTCCCCTGCTCCACGCCCACGGTATGCAGTTCGGAGAAGCGCTTGCCCGCCACCACGAAGAGCGAGCCGAATCCGGCGACGAGCAAGAACCATTGCGAGAGCGGCACGCCCACGGCGACGCCGCCCGCGATTGCGCGAAGGAGGAAGCCGGAGGCAACTACGGCGATGTCGAGGACTGCCTGGTGCTTGAGCCACACCGCATACGCGACTTGGAGCGCGATATAGACCGAGACCGTCACCCCGAGATCCGGCTCGATCACCCAGGCAAGGGCCAGCCCGGCAGTGGCGAGGACCGCACCCACCGCGAGTGCCGATCGAGTGCTGAGGAGTCCCTCCGCCACGGGACGCAGACGTTTGACCGGATGGAGCCGATCGGAGTCGCGATCACGTACGTCGTTCAGCAGATAGACCGCGGATGCGGCCAGGGTGAACGCCAGGAAGGTTGCCACCACCGTGCCGTAGACCGACACGCTGTCGAACGCCGCGGCCGACAGGGGAGCGGCAACGACGAGCCCGTTCTTGGCCCACTGACGCGGACGCATAGACCTCAGGACAGCGCGATGCCACGGCATCGATCGGTCCGTCGCGTATGCGTCCATAGGCGTTAACACTAGGGGGTTTTCGCTCCTAGGAGAGTTGACCCGCCAAGTGTTACTATTAGGTAACCTAGCCATGAGCGTGGCGGGTCAAGGGAGGAAAACCATGGCGAGCATCGCAGCTGGACTCATTGCATTCGTTGCAGGACTCGGCCTTGCCGCCGCGACTGCGTTTGGTGTCGTCTCCAGCCAGTCCGACTCGAGCCCTGCTCCCGTGAGCGTCTCCAACGTGAGTTACGGCTCCAATAACTAGACCCTCACAGCTCGGGCGACGCGATCGCTCGAGCGAACAATTCCTCAGAACAGTCCCAGGTGAAAGCCTGGGACTTTTTTTGCGCGTGCGTGCCGAGATCGTCTCGAAGCCGCTCGTCAGTCAGGATGAGCCGCAGCGCGGCGGTGAACTCGGCGGGTGTGTCCACCAACAGGCCCGAGATGTGGTCGTCGATCGACTCCGTCGTGCCTCCGGCTGAGCGGTACGCGACGGTGGGTACGTCGTGCAGTCCGGCTTCGCCGACCACGAGGCCCCAGCCTTCCTTGAGGGACGGAAGTGCCATGACCCAGGCTTGCGCGAGCACCTCGTGCTTCTCCAAGTCGTCGACGAACCCGTGGAAGCGCACGCGGTCGGACACTCCTTGCGCTTCGGCGTAGGCATGCAGCTCGTCGGCCCACCAGCCGTCCCCGACCACGTCGAGCGAGACGCCAAGACCCGTGAGGTCCCGCACGGCGTCGATCGCGTGCTCGACCTGCTTGTGCGGAACGAGGCGCCCTACGACGACGATCGTGGGTTCAGTGGCTCTCGTCGAGGTGGTCGCTGGCGCGGGATCGTTGCCGTTGTGAATGACCGTGACGCGCTGGTTGTCGACACCCAGATCGGCAAGCTCGCGCTTGGTCGCTTGTGACACCGCGACGTAGCGGCTCTTGCGATAGAGGAACGGAGCGACCTTCGACTCGATCAGCCAGCCGACCTTACCCATGAGGCCCGAATAGACGACGGGCCACTGCTCTCGGTGCACGTGGTGCACAAGGACGATCACGGGCTTGCGCGTGGCGAGCCGGGTGAAGAACGGCAGACCGTTCTGGACATCGACGACCACGTCGACAGGGCCGAACTGACGAAGGGTGAGGCCGATGAGCGCGCGCACGTAGATCATCAGCTTGCTTCCGCGGTGGACGAATCTGATGCCGTCGCGGTAGACGACTCCACGCACACCCTCGTAG
>JAOPXA010000309.1 GCA_025965395.1 Nocardioidaceae bacterium
GCTCCGCGACGATCTCATCCCAGGTCGGGACGGTCAGGGCCTCTGTCATGGGTTCCTTCATGGGTTGATAGTTGCGTGCCTACCTGAGACAACGATGAGAGACGCGTGAAATGTTCCCAGGAAGCGAAGGTGAGGGGCGATAAGGTGGGAGGAACCCCAAAGGAGCCCACCATCACCACACCAGCAAGCCTTGCGTATGCCGAGGGATTCGTCTCAGAAGATCACCTCGCAACCGAAGCGCGTCTCCGCGCCGAGACCGTAGGGGTTGTGCCGATCGGGATCGGGGCAGGCGCCGCGTTGCAGTTCCTTGCCGGGCTGGTGCAGGCGAAGGCGGTTGTCGAGCTCGGTACGGGCACCGGCGTCTCAGGTTTGTGGCTGTTCGGTGGGATGCAGAGCGATGGCGTCCTCACGTCCGTCGACCTCGAGGCGGAAAATCAGCGCCTAGCGCGCGACGCCTTCGTCGCCGCCGGGATCCCGTCCCAGCGTTTCCGGCTCATCGCGGGCTCAGCGCTCGACGTGATCACGCGCCTGACCGACCACGCATACGATCTGGTCTTCATCGACGCCGACAAGCTCGAGTATGGCGAGTACTTCGAAGAAGCAATCCGTCTCGTGCGACCGGGCGGTGTGATGGTGTTCGCCAATGCGCTCCTGCGCGACAAGGTCGCTGATCCGGCTCAGCGTGACGCCGAGACAGTCACGATCCGTGAGCTGGGCAAGCGTGTGGCAGAGGACGAGCGCCTACGAAGCATCCTGCTTCCGATGAGCGACGGGCTACTTGCCGCACAGCTTCTCGGCTAAAGGCCCGTCAGTAGGACGGAGCGGAGAGAAACTTCTCCGGGCCCTCGACGACCGAGACGATCTCGCACGCCTCGATCAAGATCGGCGCGCTTCCAATGCGCTTGGATGCGGCGCCGTCTTGAGCGGCCACACGGAAGCCCGTCTCGAACGCGTCGCGGGCTTCGCTCGTCACAAAGACGTAGCAGCCTTCAAACCATTCGCCCTCGCGAGCGCGCCACGTCTTGAAACGTAGTCCTTCAAGACCGAGAAATCTTTCGTATGATTCATCGCGCACGTACGCCTTGAGCTCATCGAGCTTGTCGGCGGACGTGCCAGCGAGGGACCAGCGAACAGTGAGTCCGTGCATTGCGTCAGATCGCTTTGAGTAGGTCGCCCAACTCGGCGGCTTCGTCGTTGTTGAGCTCAACAACGAGGCGACCGCCGCCTTCGAGTGGAACGCGCATCACAATGCAGCGTCCCTCTTTGGTGACCTCCATCGGACCTTCCCCGGTCCGTGGCTTCATGGCCGCCATGCGTTCCCCTCTCGTCTTGTGCCCCCGATATGTAAGGACCACTCGGTGGTGCTCCTATTATCGCCTATAGCCCAACGTCAAGTGAACGAGGTTCCACCCATGGCCACTGAGAGCGACGCCGTCACGTATGTCGTGACCGATTCCATCGCAACAATCACGCTCAACAGGCCCGACGGTATGAATAGCCTGACGCTCGAGATGAAGGAGCTTTTGAAGGCGGCCCTGCATCGCGCCGAGGCCGATACGGAGGCCCGCGTGGTCGTGCTCGCTGGCTCCGGACGCGCATTTTGCGTCGGCCAGGACCTACGCGAGCACATTGCGGGGCTCACGTCTGAGAACCCCGGGCCTTTGTCCGACACCGTCAGCGAGCACTACAACCCGATCGTGACGGCGATCGCCACGATGCCGAAGCCCGTCATCGCAGCGGTCAACGGGATCGCCGCCGGGGCTGGGGCGTCCCTCGCGTTCGCCGCGGATTTCCGGGTGATGGTCACCACCGCCGGCTACAACACGGCATTCGCCGGCATCGCCCTGTCGTGCGACACCGGGGCTTCCTGGACGCTTCCTCGGCTTGTCGGGCGCCAGAAGGCCACCGAGCTGCTGATGTTCCCTCGTACGATCGAGGCCAAAGAGGCGCTCAAGATCGGACTCGCCAACTTCGTGCTCGACCCGAAGGACTTCCCCATCAAGGTCAAGCTGCTCGCAGAAGAGCTGGCAGCGGGTCCGACGCTCGCGTATGCGTCGATGAAACGCGCCATGAACTACGCCGAGACCCACGACCTGGCTGAGTCGCTCGCATTCGAGGGGTCGAAGATGGCACTCACGGGCGCATCAGCTGACCACCTCGTCGCCGTCAAGGCCTTCTTGGCCAAGGAGCGGCCGGTCTTCAGCGGCAGCTGAGGCCTCGCAGCCCACGAGGTGGTCGTTGACCATACCGGTGGCCTGCATGAGCGCGTATGCCGTCGTGGGCCCCACGAAGGCGAAGCCGCTCTTCTTGAGCTCCTTGGCCAAGGCGACGGACTCGGGTGTCGTCGCCCGCATGTCGCTGAGCGCGGCTGGGCGGACGTGATTGGTCGGAGCGAATCCCCAGAGAAGGTCACTCAGCGGCACGTCGAGCTCGGCGATGGCCTGCGCGTTCTTGATCGTGGCGAGGATCTTGGCCCTGTTGCGCACGATGCCCGCATCGGCCATCAGCGTCTCGACCTCGGCGGGCCCGAACTCCGCGACGACTTTGGCATCGAAATCGGCAAAGACCTCACGAAAGCGGTCTCGCTTGCGGAAGATGATCAGCCAGGAGAGCCCTGACTGAAATGCTTCGAGCGTCATGCGCTCGAACAGGTGCTGGTCG
>JAOPXA010000009.1 GCA_025965395.1 Nocardioidaceae bacterium
CTACGACAAACTCGTCACCGGGATCGGGACCGCGGGCATCGCGAACACTGGGGACCCGAGCTCCATCAAAGCGCTCCGCAGCGTCGGATGCGAAGCCAGGATCCTCCCCCAAATCCTGGGCTCGAAGACGGTGACCCTGGACATGGGCAGGGATGAGCGGTTACACAACAAACAACACCGGTAATCGCTGACAGCGAAATACGGGGGGTGCGCGTTCCCCGACTGCCAAGCACCCCCGCCATGGAGCGACATCCATCACGTCGAATTCTGGAAAAACGGAGGATCCACCACGTTGGCCGACGGGATCCCGTTGTGCAAACAACACCACAACCTCATCCACGACGAACAATGGACAGCCCGCATCGCAGCCGACGGATGGGCAGAATTCACCCCACCCACATACATCGACCGCGAACAAAAACCACGACGCTGCAACCGATACAGACCAAGGGAAACCGCATGAGACGCGGTGGATATCTTTGCCCTCAGCCGCGTGGTACCAACAAGACGGGGATCTTCGAGTGGCGGACGATTCGGGACGAAACCCCTCCGAGGAACACGCGTCGGATCGGGCCATAGCCGCGAGAGCCGCAGACGAGAATGTCGAAATCGTCGAGCGATAGCTCCGTCAACGCGTCGACAACTGGACCGTTGCGCAACTCACCACGGACGGCGAGGCCTTCTGGCGCGGTGGCGATGATCGCATCCAGGCTGTCTAGATAACCCTGACGTTGGCTTGGGCCGAAGAGTCTTGGCTCCCCCAGACCGGGGACGACTCGGGTGTCGGGCACCACACTCACCACGGTGAGATGGGCCGACAGCTTCTGCGCAATCTGCGCCGCGTAATTGAACGCCGCTCGGCCATCGGGGGTATCGACGTAGGCGACCGCGATGGCAGTCAAGGGACCTGGATCGATGTCGTCGTAACCCCAGGGCACCATGACAACGGGCACCGGAGACCCTTGGAGCAGTCGCTCGGCCGTGCTGCCCGGAAAGGTGCGACGGAGGCCACGGCTGCGCTGCGACCCCAGGACGAGCAGGGCCCGTTCGCCGTCAACCTCGACCATGTCTGAAAGTCCGTGAGCTGCCGAGCCGGAATCAATGCGAGCAAAAGTGGCCTCTATCGCGGGATCAACCAAGGTCTTGGCTTCTGCGAGCAGTCGGTCCGCCTCCTCGCGCGCGTACGCCACCCACTCCGCATCGACACGACCAGCACCGAGAGCCGCGGCACCCGGATGAACCGTGACGACGGTGAGCGCGTCGCCTGAAGCTAGCGACCAACGATTGGCGAATGCTAGCGCGTCGAGACCGGTCGACCCGCCCTCGTAACCGACGACGACGCGCGAGCCGCTCATACTTTGCCCTTCTGGCCCCGCAAGCGTGAATTCTTGAAGCCGTAGGTGGCGTAGATGATGAGGCCGACCACGAGCCACACGACGAACCGGATCCAGGTGGTGCCGGGCAAATCCTTCATCAGGTAGATACACAGCGCAATGCCGATGATCGGGAAGAACGGGACCAAAGGTGTCCGGAACGGCCGCTCCATGTCGGGCTTGGTACGACGCAAGATGACGACGCCGACATTGACCAGGA
The DNA here is from genome assembly GCA_025965395.1 of Nocardioidaceae bacterium. Taxonomy (GTDB): domain Bacteria; phylum Actinomycetota; class Actinomycetes; order Propionibacteriales; family Nocardioidaceae; genus JAOPXA01. The sequence continues at coordinate 1,594 of JAOPXA010000009.1, forward strand.
CGAAAGCAAAGAGCGTGCCGATGTTGACCAGCTTGACGATCTCACTGAGCGGCACCAAGGCGGCCAAGATCGCGATCAGCACCCCGAAGGTGATCGTCAGCCGCGCGGGTGTGCCATAACGAGGGTGGATCTTAGCCATGCTGCGCGGCATCAAACCATCGCGGCACATGGCGAAGAAAATTCGCGTCTGCCCGTACATGATGACCAGGACGACGCTCGTGATCGCGATCATGGCGCCAAACGAGAGGACTGCCGAGGCCCAGGCGATCCCTGTGCCCTTCTCAAGGGCATCCGACAGGGGCGCATCGCTGCCCGACATCACACTGATCGGCGCCACACCGACCGCCGCTATGGCAACCAACACATACAAGATCGTCGGGATGACAAGAGAGCCGACAATGGCAATCGGCAAGTCCCGACCGGGATTGTTCGACTCCTCCGACCCTGTAGCGACCGCGTCGAAACCGATATAGGCGAAGAAGATCACGCCCGCTGCCGAGGTGATGCCGCTCGCCCCGTGGGGGTTGAACGGGTGGAAGTTGCCGCTACTGAACGCCGTAAATGCCGCGACGATGAAAAAGATGAGAATCGCGATCTTGACGCCGACCATGATCAGATTGACCGATGCACTCTCCCGCGTGCCGCGCACCAGAAGCAGGGTGATCGCCAGCACGATGAACACCGCTGGCAGATTGAAGACTCCCCCGTCCTCGGGCGACGTGGAGATCGACTTTGGCATCTCGTAGTTGAACGCGGCGTCGAGGAAGGCATTGACATTGCCGCCCCAGCCCACCGCGACGGCGGCGACCGACACGCCGTACTCGAGGATCAAGTCCCACCCGATGATGAACGCGACCAGCTCACCCATCGTCGCGTACGAATAGGTGTATGCGCTTCCCGCGACGGGCACCGCTGCGGCTAGCTCGGCGTACGACAACGCAGAGAACAAGCAGGTCACCGCCGCGAGGACGAAGGCGAGAATCACCGCAGGCCCAGCCATCTGTGCGCCTTCACCAATGACGACAAAGATCCCGGTGCCGATGATCGCACCCACTCCCATCGCTGTCAGGCCAACGGGACCGATAGATTTCTGCAGGGCTTCATCGCCCTCGGTGTCGGTGATCAGATCCGATGCATCGCGTGTCGACCAGATTCCCTGCGGCAACTTCATGGATGTAGCCCGCCTTTCGTCGCGCGGGCGGCGACCGATATTCGGGAGTACCCCTGAACGATCGAGATCAAACAAGTCGCTTGCCGCAACCATCCGCACCGGTAGGGTCTCCCTCATGCCCTCCGACACACCACCTTCAGAAGGGTGGAAGGCCGGCATACGAGTCGGCGTGATGATCGCCCTCGCCGGGTTGCCCATTTCCATCAGCTTCGGCGCGTTTGCCGTCAGCAACGGGTGGCCCGCGGCGATCGTCATCGTGATGTCGACGATCGTCTTCTCTGGTTCGGCGCAGTTCGCCCTTGTCACGGGCTTTGCAAGCGGCGGCATGATCCCTGCAATCGCCAGTGCCACCCTGCTCAACTTGCGATTCATTCCGCTGTCCATCGCCACCGCGTCCAGCCTTCCGGGCAGCAAGTTACGACGCGCCATCGAGGCGCAGTCAATCGTCGACGGCGCGTGGTTTGCCGCTCAACGCCCCGACGGAACTATCGACCGGCCGATGCTCCTGACCGCAACGCTCTTCCAGTGGCCACTCTGGATCGCCGGCACCGCTGTGGGAGCGCTGTCGAAACCGTCGACCGAATTCGTCGACAAGATCGGCCTCGACATCGTCTTCCCTGCCTTTTTCCTCGTCATACTCATCGACTCACTTCGAGCGCGCCGCCCTCTCATCCCCATTGCCCTTGCGGCCACGGCCGTTGCGGCAATTTCGGTGCATTGGCTCTCTGCTGGTGTCAGCCTGATCGTTGCTTCGTTCGTGGCACTCTGGGCGATCCGCGGGACGGGCGAGCCGTCATGACTACCACGACGACCATGCTCGTCGCCGTCTTTGTGCTCGCCTTCCTCAACTTCTGCTACAAGGCTTCCGGGCCCGTGATCCTGGGCGATCGCCCGCTGCCCCCGAGCTTCAAAGCACTGATCGACGCATTACCGGCAGCATTGTTGGCAGCGCTGATCACGATCAACCTGCTTGGCGCCCGGTGGGAGCACTTCGACTGGCGCTTCATGCCCGGACTCGCCGCAGCGGCGGCTCTCCGACTGCTCGGAATCGCCCAGATTGTCTGCATCCTCGTCGCCGTCGTCGGCACTGCCGGCCTGCGGGCACTCACCTGAGCGTTGCCGAGAACCTCGTCGCAAAACCTAGGCTGGCGTAGGCTCGAGGAATGGCGCTCGACATCGATCCCTCCATCCCACCGTCCGGCACCGGTTGTGTCGAATGCTTGGCAACCTCAGGGTGGTGGGTCCACCTTCGACGGTGCGCCGCCTGTGGCCACATCGGCTGCTGTGACACCTCGCCCTCTCAGCACGGCACCGCACATTTCCGTGAGACCGGCCACCCGATCATGCGCTCCTTCGAGCCTGGCGAGGACTGGTTCTGGGACTTCACCACGGAGCAAGGGCTCGATGGGCCGGATCTTGCGCCCCCACAAGCGCATCCCGTCGACCAGCCCACTCCCGGACCCGCTGGCCTCGTGCCTAGTGACTGGCAGTCAAAGATCCACTGAGCCGAAGCGCAATCGGGTTAGGCCTGCACCCCGATCGCGACGTGCACAGACGCAACGGCACTTGCCCCTTCACCCACCGCTGCCGCAACCCGCTTCATCGAGCCGTGCCTGACGTCGCCCACGGCGAAAACGCCCGGGACGTTGGTCTCGAACGGCAGAGGACCTCGCCCCAGCACGTTCCAGGTCTGACCGAGATCATCCTCGGTGAGCTGACTGTCCGTACGAATGAACCCATCCTCGTCGACCGCCACGCCTGAGGCCCATCCGGTTGCGGGCTCGGCACCGATGAAGCAGAAGAGGCCGCGGCACTCGTCATCGATGTGTTCACCGGTCGCTCGATTGCTCAAGGTGATCGCGCTCAGGGACGTCTCGCCCTGCAGGTCGGTCACTTCCGTCGAGGTATGCACCGTGACGCGCGGGTCGGCGAGCAGACGATCGACAAGATAGAACGACATGCCCGCCGAGATATCGGCGCCACGGATCACGAGGGTGACTCGATTGCCGCGCGACGCCATGAACAACGCCGCCTGGCCGGCCGAGTTGGCGCCACCGATGACCGTCACGGGGCTTGCCGCGCACGCGCGGGCTTCAAGCTCGGTCGCTGCGTAGTAGATGCCCGCGCCCTCGAACTCATGCCACCGCTCGAGCGGCAGTGAGCGATAGCGCGCGCCGGTCGCAATCACCACGGCGCGGGTGCTGATGTCCGTCCCGTCGTCGAGGACGATCCGCAACCGATCACAGGTCGCGTCCAGCTCCACCACCTCGCACGGGCTGAACAGCTGGGCGCCGAACTTCAACGCCTGCACCGCGGCCCGGCCGGTGAGGTCGGCTCCGCTGATGCCGTTGGGGAAGCCGAGGTAGTTCTCGATCCGCGAGCTTGCAGCAGCCTGACCACCAGGCCCTATGGCGTCGAGCATGATCGTCGAAAGCCCCTCGGACGCTCCGTAGACGGCAGCAGCCAAGCCCGCCGGGCCGCCACCGATCACCGTGAGGTCGACCGTTTCGCCACCCTGGCTGCGAAAGGTCAACCCTAGATGTTGAGCCAGAGTGCCGGGAGTCGCCTGAGTCAGCACCGTGTCGGGGAGGAGCACCGCCGGAAGATCATCGACCGTCAACGACGACGTGCGCATCAGCGCAACTCCCGCGACAGAATCGGCGTCAAACCATACGTGCGGCAGTTGCAGCCTCGACGCATACGTCCGCAGCGCCAGTGAACCGGAGGACAACGTGCTCCCCAGGATCTCCATGCTGTTGGCGGCCGACTCGCGCAAGAGTTCACGGCGGGCCCAGAACGAGCGAAGGAGGATGTCCGAGAGCTCGGCGTCCTCTGCCATGAGGCGCCGAAAGCGGTCCGGCGTGATGCGGTGGACGCGCCCGGCTTCGCTGACCCTCGCCGTCAAGAACACGGTCTGACCGGTGAGCAGGTTGAGCTCACCCAAGAACCGACCGGACTCGTGATGCGCCACGATGAGCGCTTCGGAATCGTTCGTGGCCTCGCGGTAGATGTCGACCGCCCCACGTTCGATCAACACAAGGTCATAGCTGGTGTCTCCGACCCGAAAGATCACATCGCCCCGCTCGACATCCTGCGGCGACCCGTATGACATGAGCTTGGCGGTCTGCGCCTCGGTCAGGTGAGGGTTGGCAGCCGTCGCTGGGAAGAAATTGGGGTTGGGGGTGGTCATAGATGAACTCTATTGCGCACCTACCCCTGCGATCGTGATCACTTAATGAGTTAACTTATAGAGCGACCACGACTTCTGAAAGAAGACCATGACCCCGACAACGATCGACACCACCAGCATCTACAACGACATCCTGCGTCCCTTTGCCGTCTACAGCCACGGCATCGACACCAAGAACTATGAGCTGCTCAGGGACGCGTTTACGCCGGACGGCGTGTGGGTCATGCATGACTTGGAAGAGCTCCATGGCTACGAAGCGATGATCAAGAAGCTCGTCGACACGGCCAAGATCCCGGGGCGCCCTGAGCAGGGGCTGCACACGTTCCACAACCTCAACATGCGCATCGAGGGCGACATCGTTCACTCGACGGCCAACTGGGTCTTCACGTCACGCCAAGAAAAAGGCGGACCGTGGTCGGTCGCGTCCGTGGGTCAGTACGAGGACACGTTGAAGAACATCGACGGCACGTGGTTCTTCACCAGGCGTCGCATCATCAACTGGAACCTCTAGCGGAGCGCCCTACTTGATGCGGAAGCGCGACGAGGACAGCTCATTGGTCTTTGGCCACGGATTGGCCTTGCACCCGTGGAGACCCTTCGACTGCTGCTGCATCACGGGCGCCAAAGCACCCCGCTTAGAGCAGTACGCATGGCGGTGGCCGAGCCAGTGACCCGTCTCGTGGTTCACGACCATGTTGCGGTAGTCGCGCAACGAACGGTGGACCTTCTTCCACAGCGGCGTCGCATGCAACCAGCGATCCTGGTTAATGACGACGTAGTTGCCGACCCGACAGCTGTAGTAGTTGCTGCACACCCCTGAGAAGCTCGAGACTTTGCTGCTTTGCGACAACACCAACGTGAAGTTGCCCCCCTTCTTGACCTCACGGAACGCCACCCCCATGCCGCGCCAACCGCGTGGATCGTTCAGTGTCTGGTTGGCCAGTTTGCGGACTGTCTTGAGGCTCGTCCTGATCTTTCCGCGGGTGATCACGCGGTAGGTCACGGTCCTCTTGAGCTTGGCAAGGTGCTGGACCTTCTTGCGGGGAGTCGAGAAGGCGGCCGTCGTGGTGAAGTTGTCCTTGGCGACCGTGACACGCACGGAGATCTTCTCGCCCACGTCCTGCCAGTCCAGCTTGTAGGTCCGCTTGCTGGCACCCTTGATCTTCTCGCCTGCGCGGAACCAGCGGTATGTGTAGGTCAAGCCGCCGGTGGACCACGAGCCACGATCGGCCTTGACCGTCTTGCGGAACGTCATCGTGCCGACAACCTTGGGCGGCTTGGTGTTGGTGATGACCCCGGGCGTGATGGCGGCGGTCTCTGCGCTGACCACCGATGCTTGCTCGCCATCCTTGATGGCCGTCTCGACGACAGAGATGCGGGTGCCGATATCCGCCGGCGTCAGCGCGTATGTCGAGGTCGTCGCACCAACAACTGCGACGCCGTTGCGTTGCCACTGCACCGACAGGGTCGCATCCGACGGCGTCCAGGTGCCCGCCACAGCAGTGAGGGTCGAGCCAAAGCTGGTCGACCCTGAAATCGTGGGCGCGATGTCGTCGATCGGCGCGTCAACGGCGACGGCCTGCGTCGCAAAGGCAACGTTGACGGTCACCAGCAAGGCGAGAAAAGCGCCTGTCAGACGGCGTGCATGCTTCATGGGTCTCCCGAGGTTACGAGCCATCTTGCCAGACTAGGATTGCCCGCGTGAGTAACGCGCGTGGTCAGAAGCCTGCAACCCTGAAGGCTTTCGCGATCTTCGCGGCGATCATCGTGATCGGTCTGGGTGGCTGGTTCGTGGTCAAATCTGCCACCGATGGTGACGATCCCGACCCCATCGACAGCACCGAGTTGGCAGCGTTCTGCAGCACCATGCAGGAGATCCAGACCCTCAGCGCGAGCACGCCGGATGCCCCGCCCACCGAAGGCAGCGCAGCCGATCCAGCCCAGCTCCTCGCTGACGCAAGGGCACACCTCAAACAGGTGACCAACGCCTACGCGCGCTTGCTCGCCCACGCACCCGCCGCGATCAAGGCAGATGCCCAGAAGCTGAACGACTTCGTGGCAAAGACGAACGCCTACTCGGCATCGAAGGGCACGGGCACAGCCCCGGATCCCGCCGACTACGCCAAGGCGGGCGACCGCGTCGCTGAGTTCACCGCCAAGAACTGCGAATAGCGTCACCTCCATGGAGACAACGCGGGCGGATGTGTGGACCTCATCGGTACGGCTCTACAAGAACCGCTCGCTGGCGTCGAAGGAATGCCGCGCCGGACACATTCGCATCAACGGCGCCAAAGCCAAGCCCGCCCAACCGGTCAAGGTGGGCGACCGGGTCGAGGCTCTGACCGAGGGCGGCCTGCGCACCGTGATCGTGACACGCATCATCGTCAAACGCGTGGGCGCCGCGGTCGCGGTCGAGTGCTATGACGACCGCACTCCCCCACCACCCCCTAAGGAAGAGATCGCCATCATGCCGCGCCGAGATCGAGGTGCGGGCAGGCCCACCAAGCGCGATCGCCGCGCGTTCGACAAGCTGCGCAACTGGTAGCTGCTGCTCAGCCGAGGCGGGCAGGCAAACCGTACGGAGAAGTGGCGAACCACGTCGTGAGGTCAGGTCCGGTTGCTGCCTTGCTGAAGTAGAAGCCTTGCGCGTAGTCGCAGCCGTACTCGATCAACATGTTCATGGTTGCTTCGTCCTCGACGCCTTCGGCCACCACGGAAGCGCTCAGGTTGTGGGCCAGGTCGATGGTGGATCGGACGATGACCGCGTCGTCGGAAACGGTCGCCATCGAGGAGACAAAGGAACGATCCGCTTTGATCTCCACGACGGGCAGCCGCTGAAGATAGACGAGGGACGAGTAGCCGGTGCCGAAGTCGTCAATCGACAAGCGCTCGCCCATATTTTCCAAGTGATCAAGCAGCCCCGGCACCGTGGTGTCGATCAGCGCGATCTCGGTCAGCTCGAAGGTCAGCTTGTTGGCCGGTACGCCCCAGGCGGTCGTCATCTGGTCGACCGCCTCGAAGAGTCCTGAGCCATTGGCCAAGCAGCGTGCCCCGATGTTGACCGCCATCGTCAGGTCATACCCGAGGTCGCGCCACACCTTCAGCTGGCCAAGGGCCTCGTTGATGACCCACTCGGTGATCGGCACCATCAGATCACTGTTCTCAACCTCTGGCATGAACTCAGAAGGGCCGAGCAACTGACCCGAGGGATGGTTCCAACGGATCAACGCCTCGACCCCCACCGTCTCTCTCGTCGCGAGGTCGACCTTGGGCTGATAGTGCAGGACGAGTTGGCCGCGCGCGACACATTGGCGGAGCTCGTTGAGCAAGGTCAGCCTCCGTGCGGGTGCATCCTCGAGCTCGGCCGCAAACAGCGCGTAGCCTCCACCTGCCCGCTTGGCCTCATACATAGCCAGGTCAGAGCGACGTAGGAGGTCACTCACTGTAGCGCCGTGATCCGGTATGAGGGTGATGCCGATGCTGGCATGGATGTCGACGACGTGCCCATCGACGGTAAACTTCGACCGCAGTGCGGCGAGGATCTTGCCGGCCACCGCCGTCGCCCCTGCTACCGTCGTTGCGCCGAGGGGAAGAATGCCGAACTCGTCGCCTCCGAGGCGGGCAACCGTGTCGCCCTGTCGCAGGCACGCCACGACCCTCTGAGCAACCTGCACCAGAAGCCGGTCGCCCACCAAGTGTCCGAGGGTGTCGTTGATGTGCTTGAAGCAATCGAGGTCCATGACCAGCAGCGCGAGAGGCTCATCCAACGGCATCGCTGATCGGATGGCATGTTCGACTCGATCAGTGAAGAGCACGCGGTTCGGCAGATCAGTGAGGTGGTCGTGCAACGCCTGGTAGTGCAGGCTCTCGGTGTACTGCTGGCGCTCAGAGTTGTCACGCACGCACCCAATCAAGACCGTACGATCCTCAAGACGGACCTCGCTGAGGGCTAGCTCCATGGGGAAGGTCGAGTCGTCCTTGCGGCGACCTGTCGACTCCGATGGGCGACTCGAGCGGTCTTGCGCCATCAAAGCCTCGAAGGTCCCTGGCACCGTCGTCGGGTCCTCGGCAATGAGATCGGACAAGAACAGGCCCGAGGCCTCTGACTCCTCGTATCCGAAGAGCTCGGATGCGGCCCGGTTGAACGACTCGATCACGCCGGAGTCGTTGATGGTGATGATACCGTCGGCCACGTGGTCGAGCACCGATCGGGTGCGGGCCTCGCTGTCACGAAAGCGCTCGCTGAGCATCGTGACCTCAGAGAGCGACTCCTCCAGCTCGAGCGACTTGAGATGCAGCTCCGCAAAGATCGAGACTTTCGCGCGTAGGGTCTCCGCCACGATCTTGCCCACGATGAAGTCGACAGCTCCACTCGCATACGCGATGGGCATCTGTGCCTCGTCATCGATGCTTGCGGTGATGAAGATGATTGGTGTGTGCTCGGACTGCACGCGCATACGAATGAGGTTGGCCGTCTCGTAGCCATTCATGATGGGCATGTGGACGTCCATCAAGATGACGGCAAAGTTCTGCGTCATCACCGCGTGCAGCGCCTGCTCTCCTGAGGCGACCTCGACGATGGTGTGGCCCAATGGTCCGAGCACCGAGGCAATCGACAACCGCTTGCTGGCATTGTCATCGACGATCAGCACGGTTGCGGTCGACGCCCGATTCACGTCCGGGTCTGCGAACTTCACGCGTGATCTACGATCGTGGTCACGTATGGCGGCACTGTCGTCACCCATTTGCCCAAGGCACTGAGCAAGTTGGCCGTGTTGATGGGCTTGGGGATGTAGTCGGAAGCGCCCGCCGCGATGCACCTTTCGCGCTCGCCCCCAATGACTTTCGCTGTCACGGCAATGATGGGAAGGTCAGCGTATTGCGGGCGTTCTCGGATCGCGGTCATGGTCTCGTATCCGTTCATCACCGGCATCATGATGTCCATCAGCACGATGTCGATGTCGGACCGCGAGTCCAGCAAGTTGAGTGCGGCGACGCCACTCTCGGCGGACAGCACCCGTGCGCGACCACGCTCCAAAAGTGCAGTCAACGCGAAGATGTTCCGGAAGTCGTCGTCGACGACGAGGACGGTCGCACCGGTGGCGAAACTGGGGAAGGGCGTGGTCGTAGAACGGAAGGACGCGGCTGGCGCAGCCGTCACGGCATGCTCGAGGGGAAGCGGAACAGGCACGTCTTCTGAAGCAGCCGCCCTCAGCGGTAGGTAGACGGTGAAGCGGCTTCCCCTGTCCACTTCACTCACCAGCGTGATCTCGCCACCGAGGAGACCCACCAGGTTGCGGCTGATCGACAGACCGAGTCCGGTGCCGCCATAGCTGCGTGCCGTGGCTCCGTCGGCCTGCGCGAACGCTTCGAACATCTCGCTCTGCAGCTCCGCGGGTATACCGATTCCTGTGTCGCGCACGCTGATCGCGAGGACCGAAGCCGCCGTGGTAAGCTTAGCGATTTCCATGTCCCACCCGTCCGTGCTGAGAGACGCACGGACGGCGACCTCGCCACGAGCAGTGAACTTGAAGGCGTTGGACAACAGGTTCTTAAGAATCTGCCGCAATCGGTGAGGGTCTGAGACCATCGTCGCGGGGACGCCATCCTCGATCTCGAATGAGAAGCGCAGTGCCTGGCTATCGGCAATGGGTGAGTATGTCTGAATCATGGCTTCGCGCATCTCGGCCAAGGACACGGTGGTCATCTCCACCTTGACAGTGTTTGACTCCAGCTTCGCCAGGTCGAGGATGTCGTTGAGAAGCTTGAGCAGGTCTCCACCAGAAGAACGGATGACGTGGGCGTACTGCACTTCGCGCTCGGAGAGGTTGCCGTCGGGATTGTCTTCGAGTTGCTCGGCGAGCACCAGGAGGCTGTTGAGCGGAGTTCTCAGCTCGTGAGACATGTTGGCGATGAACTCGGACTTGTACTTCGAGGACACCGACAGCTCGACGGCCTTTTCCTCGATCAGACGCTTCGCTTCCTCGACCTCTTGGTACTTGCCCTCGACCTCGATGTTCTTCTCGGCGAGCAGAGCCGCCTGCTCGGCCAGCCCTTCGTTGGAGTCGCGTAACTGATCCTGTCGTGATTGGAGCTCCCAGGCCTGAGAGACGGCCTGGGCAAGTAGTTGCTCGGTCACCGACGTGGCTTCCACCGTGTTGACGACCAGACCGATGTTCTTGGTGAGCTGATCGAGGAGCGCGAGATGCACGGGGCTGAACTCAGAGAACGACGCCAGCTCGATGACGGCGCGCACGGAGCCCTCATACAGCGCGGGGAGCACCACGATGTTGAGCGGAGCGGCTTGCCCGAGACCGGAGCTGATGTCGATGTATCCGTCGGGAACGTCGGTGATGAGGATGCGTTCCTTTTCGAGCGCGCACTGGCCCACCAGGCCTTCGCCGAGCTGAAACGACGTGTCCTGACGATCCTTGGAGCCATAACCGGCTTGGAACTGAAGCACGGGCGGAGTGCCGTCGCCCGCGTCCTTCAACAGATAGAAGACGCCATGTTGGGCACGCACGAGGGGCGCCAGCTCGGACAAGATCATGTCGGTGACGCTCGCGAGGTCGCTATGACCTTGCAGCATGCGGGTGAAGCGCTCGAGGTGGGTCTTGAGCCAGTCCTGCTCGGTGTTCTGCCGCATGGTCTCGCTCAGGTTGCGGATCATCTCGTTGAGCTTGTCCTTCAGGACCGCGACTTCGCCGCTCGCGCTCACGTTGACCTGGCGAGTCAGGTCGCCATCGGTCACGGCCGTCGCGACCTCTGCGATGGCGCGCACCTGGTTGGTCAGGTTGGCCGCGAGCTGGTTGACATTGTCGGTGAGGTCCTTCCAGACACCCTCGATCTCGGCCGATTGGGCCTGGCCGCCGAGCTTGCCTTCCACGCCCACCTCACGCGCGACGCGGGTGACCTCGCCAGAGAAGCGGTTGAGCTGATCGACCATGGCGTTGACGGTGTTCTTCAGCTCGAGGAACTCGCCACGGACATCGGCGGTGATCTTCTTGCTGAGGTCACCGTTGGCGACGGCGGTGGTCACCTCGGCGATGTCGCGGATCTGGCCGGTCAGGTTGCTGGCCATCAGGTTCATGTTGTCGGTGAGCTCTTTCCAGACTCCGCCGACCTCGAGCGTGTAGGCGGCGGCCTGACCTAGCTTGCCTTCGGTGCCGACCTCGCGGGCGACACGCGTGACCTCGGAGATGAACCCGTTCAGCTGGTCGACCATGGCGTTGATCGTGTTCTTCAGCTCCAGCATCTCGCCTTGGACTTCTACAGTGACCTTCTTGCTCAGGTCGCCGTCGGCCACGGCACCGATCACTCGTTGCATCTCGTTGCTGGGTCGGACCAGGTCTTCGATCAGGCTGTTGACCGCCTCGATGCAGTCGCCCCATACCTCTCCGGTGCCGCGAAACGAGATGCGCTGAGACAGCCGGCCTTGCTTGCCCACCACGCGACTGACGCGCTGGATCTCGACCTCGAAGGCTTGGTTGGTGCTGATGATCTCGTTGAGCCGATCGGCGATCTTGCCGGGCATGCCCGTCCAGCTGGCGGGCATCCGTGCAGCGAAGTCGCCCGCGTTGACCTCGTTGAGGACACCCAGAAGGATCTCGAGCTCGGTATCACCGAAGTTGGTCGTTCCCTGGACGGACATGGTGTCCTCGTTTACTTCATGCTGCATGGAACGCGATCGCAGAAGGGCGACGCGTAGGTGCGAAAGAGGTATGAAGAAACGACTGTCAGGCCTGGCCGACAGCCTAGCCGCTATCGACACCATCGGTGCATGTTTCGACATCGATGCGTCAATCAACTATTTTCATGACGTCGCACCGTACAGTCAGACCGCGACGACTCAGGAGCGGTTCATGGATCAGATCGACAAGGCAGCACGCCGAGACCGGCGATTGGCACTGTGCGTGCTCAGCCTTGCCATGGTCATGGTCGGTATGGACAACAGCATCGTCAACGTGGCGCTCCCGTCCATCGCGAAAGATTTCGATGCCGAAGTCTCTGAACTCCAGTGGGTTGTGGCCGGCTATGTCGTCGTGCTCGGCACGCTGCTGCTGCTCTCAGGGTCCATGGCCGATCGCTTTGGGCGCCGCACCGTGTTCCAACTCGGTCTGGGCCTTTTTCTTCTGGGCTCGTTGTTTTGCAGTCTCGCGCCAGGGCTAGGTTGGCTCGTCGCGGCACGCGTCCTGCAAGCGGTGGGCGGCTCCATGCTTGCCCCGGTCACCCTGTCGATCATTCGCCATACCTTCACCGACGCCCGGGAGCGGGCCAGCGCAATCGGGGTCTGGGGCGCCGCAGGCGGCCTCAGCGTCGCCCTTGGCCCCGTGATCGGTGGAATTCTCGTCGGGGTGTTCGGCTGGCGCGCGATCTTCTGGGTCAACATTCCCATCGGGCTCGCCGCGATGGTCCTCGCCGCCCGCTTCGTCGTCGACAGCAAGGCACCACACCCGAGACGGGTCGACCCGGTCGGTCAGATTCTGGTCATCACGGCCGTCGCCACGCTGATCTACGCGATCATCGAGGCGCCGGGCAAGGGGTGGAACTCGACAGAGATCGTCACGCTCTTCGTCGTGTCGCTCGTGAGCTTCGTCGGGCTTCTCATCTACGAACCCCGTCGACGCGACCCACTGCTCGAGCTGCGATTCTTCCGCAGTGCCGCATTCTCTGGTGCCACAGGGATCGCGCTCATCTCCTTCATCACCTTGAGCGGCTTCCTCTTTCTCAATACGCTCTACCTTCAGGACTCACGAGGCCTTTCGCCTCTGAGCGCCGGCCTTCATACGTTCCCTTTGGCCTTCTCGCTTGCCATTACCTCCGCCATTGGTGGCCGCATCGCGGGCAAATTCGGTGCGCGTATTCCCTTCATGCTGTCCGGGGCCGGGCTAGCGACCGCAGGGCTCATGCTCACGGGCCTGACGCCGACCACGCCTACGTGGTGGCTTTTTCTGGCGTATGCGATCTATGGGGCGGGTTTCGGCCTTCAGAACCCCTCGACGTCCATTGCGGCAGTGACCGGCATGCCTCCTGCTCAGGCAGGGGTAGCCGCAGCCGTGGCCTCCACCGCTCGCCAAGTGGGCGCCTCGCTCGGGATTGCGATCATCGGCAGCATGGCGGCCTCAGGTTTCGTGGGTGACGACATCCCCCACCAGCTTGCCGAAGCCACCCATCCGGGTTGGTGGACGATCTTCGGGATCGGGATCGGGATCATCGTGCTCGGCTGGGTGAGCACGACTGCGTGGGCCGCACGGACCGCAGCTCGCGCGGTGGCCGAACTGGAAGAAGTCGTCGCAGTCCAAGCACCGACCAACGTCTAGCTGCCCGTTGGCGGCCTACGTGTTCGGCCGCTCCCAGCGCTCTTCGATCCGCAGCGCCTTCCATACGACTACGGAAATCAACCAGGCACCCACCAGCGCCACGACCATCGCGTAGCCGGCCTGGTCGAGATTGATTCCTGCTACCCAGGCAAGCGGGCCCGTATCGATGTG
>JAOPXA010000027.1 GCA_025965395.1 Nocardioidaceae bacterium
TCGCCCCGACGCAGATCACGCGGGTCATCGGCATCGTCAAGGCGTATGCGACCCGCGTCGGTGAGGGACCTTTCCCCACCGAGCTGTTCGACGACGATGGCGAACTGCTCCGCAAGAACGGCCACGAGTACGGCACGACGACCGGCCGGCCACGCCGCTGCGGTTGGTATGACGCGCCGATCGCTCGCTACGCCGCGCGCATCAACGGGGTCACCGACTTCGTGCTGACCAAGCTCGACGTGCTGACCGGCTGGGACAAGATCCCCGTCTGCGTTGCCTACGACGTCGACGGGGTCCGGGTCGAAGAGATGCCGATGACCCAGACCGGCTTCCATCACGCCAAGCCGATCTATGAATTCTTCGACGGCTGGTCCGAGGACATCTCCAAGGCGCGCACGTTCGAGGACCTGCCGGACAACGCGCAGATCTACGTGCGGGCGCTAGAGAAGATCTCTGGCGCCCGGATCTCGACGGTCGGCGTCGGCCCCGATCGCGAGCAGACGCTCGTCCTCCACGACCTCCTCTGAGACGCGAGGCACGCTCTTGAAGACCCTTGTCATTGGCACCGGCGGCCGCGAGCACGCACTTGCCCTCGCGCTGTCGCGAGATCCGCAGGTCACCGAGGTGCACGCCGCACCAGGCAACCCGGGCATCGCCGACGTCGCCACGCTGCACGACGTCGACCCGATGGACGGTGCGGCCGTCGCGCAACTGGCCGTCGACCTCGGCATCGACCTTGTCGTCGTGGGGCCGGAAGCGCCCCTCGTGGCCGGTGTCGCAGATGCGGTGCGTGCGGCCGGGATCGCGGTGTTCGGCCCCAGCGGCGCGGCCGCGCAACTGGAGGGCTCGAAGGCATTCGCCAAGCAGGTGATGGCGGCGGCTGAGGTGCCGACGGCACTTGCCCATGTGTGCGAGACCGCGGCCGAGGTGGCGGCCGCGCTCGACGCGTTCGGAGCACCCTACGTCGTGAAGGACGACGGCCTGGCCGCTGGCAAGGGCGTGATCGTGACCAACGACCGCCAAGAGGCGATCGACCACGCGGCGGGTTGCGAGCGCGTCGTGATCGAGGAGTATCTCGATGGCCCGGAGATCTCGCTTTTCGCAATCACCGATGGCGTGACCGTCATACCGTTGCTCCCCGCACAGGATTTCAAGCGCGCTTACGACAACGACGAAGGCCCCAACACCGGGGGCATGGGCGCCTACACGCCGCTCGACTGGGCTCCCGAGGATCTCGTGCTCGACGTATGTCGGCGCGTGCTGCAGCCCACGGTCGACGAGATGGCGCGCCGCGGCACACCGTTCGCCGGGTTGTTGTACGCGGGCTTGGCCATGACGAGTCGCGGCATGCGGGTCGTGGAGTTCAATGCCCGCTTCGGCGATCCAGAGACCCAAGCGATCCTCGCGCTCTTGGAGACTCCGCTGTCGGCACTCCTCTATGGCGCAGCGACAGGCACCTTGGCCGAGGTCGGCATGCCGCACTGGCGCTCCGGCGCCGCGCTCACCGTGGTGATCGCGTCGCAGGGATACCCGCAATCCCCGCGCAAAGGCGACCGGATCGAGGGCCTCGCCGCCGCCAACGCGATCGAGGGAGTCGACGTCATTCACGCCGGCACCGCGCTCGTCGACGGTGAGCTGGTCACGGCAGGTGGCCGCGTCCTGACGGTCACCGCCATGGGCGCCGACTTGGCCGAGGCGCGTGCGCGCGCGTATGCCGGAGTCGCTGCCATCACGATCGAGGGCTCCCACGCCCGCACCGATATCGCTCTCAAGGCCCAGCAAGGAACAATAGAACTGTGACCACTCCCAACGTCCTCGCCAACCGCTACGCATCAGCCGAGCTGGCCCACATCTGGTCGCCCGAGCACAAGATCGTGCTGGAGCGCCAGCTCTGGATAGCGGTGCTCACGGCGCAGAAGGACCTGGGCATCGAGGTGCCCGACGGCGTCATCGAGGCGTATGAAGCGGTGGTCGACCAGGTCGATCTCGCCTCGATCGCTGCACGCGAGCGCATCACGCGGCATGACGTCAAGGCCCGCATCGAGGAGTTCAGCGCTCTGGCCGGGCACGAGCACATCCACAAGGGCATGACGTCGCGCGACCTCACCGAGAACGTCGAGCAGCTCCAGGTGCGGGCCTCGCTCGCGATCGTGCGGGACCGAGCCGTGGCCGCCCTTGCGCGGCTCGGCCGCCTCGCAGCCGAGCACGAGGCTCTCGTCATGGCGGGCCGCAGCCACAACGTCGCCGCGCAGGCCACGACGCTCGGCAAGCGCTTTGCGACGATCGCCGACGAGCTCATGGTGGGCATCGAGCGCGTCGAGCAGCTCATCGAGCGCTACCCGCTCCGGGGCATCAAGGGCCCGGTGGGCACCTCGCAGGACCAGCTCGATCTCTTCGACGGTGACGAGGACAAGCTGGCCGAGCTGGAGCAGCGGGTCGCCGCGCACCTCGGGTTCTCTCGCGTGCTCACGAGCGTCGGCCAGGTCTATCCACGCTCGCTCGACTTTGATGCGCTGACCGCGCTCGTGCAGCTGGTTGCCGCGCCCTCCAACCTCGCCACCACGATCCGTCTGATGGCGGGCAACGAGCTCGTGACCGAAGGCTTCAAGGCTGGGCAGGTCGGCTCGAGCGCCATGCCGCACAAGATGAACACCCGGTCGTGCGAGCTCGTCAACGTCCTCGCGCTCAGCCTTCGTGGATACACATCGATGGACGGTGAGCTCGCCGGCGATCAGTGGAACCAAGGCGATGTCCCCTCCTCGGTCGTCCGCCGGGTCGC
>JAOPXA010000059.1 GCA_025965395.1 Nocardioidaceae bacterium
TGCGGGGGCGACCCCACGCGTCCTTCACGACTTCGATCTTCTCGTAGATCTGCTCCCCCAAAAGCGGCGGCTCACCGTGCAGCGAGTCGGACCACGCCTTGATGACCGCTTCCTTGGCGGCCCACCGGGCGGCGAAGTGCCGCGCGGCATCCGAGGATGCCTCGCGGCAGTCACGCTGCTCCCCCGCGGTGAAGACGGTGGCGAAGCGCGTGCCGGGCCGGTCCAGCTGCTCGGCGAAGGCCGAGATCTGCACCAGGTCTACCCCGACACCGCGCACCGTCACTGGCAGGCCGCGCGGTAGACGCCGTCCTCGCCCAAACGTGCGTCGGCGTCGATCAGCATGTCGGTCTCGAGCGTGTGTGCCGCGTCCTCGTCCGAGCCGAAGCGGCGGCCAGGTGCACGCTCGTACATCGCCGAGCCACCGTGCATGGAGCGCGCGAGGTGCATACGACCCTCGGTGCGGCGCGCGGTAGCCCGAGCAAGGTAGTCGGCGCGCTCCTTGGCACCGAGCGAGGCGAGGAAGGCCGATGTATGAGCAACAGCGATGAGCCCTGCGACGTGACCGAACCCGAGGCTGGTCAACAGGCCAGCCTTGAAGCCACCCAGAGCCAGGGGCTCCCGGAGCCAGACAAGGTGATCGTTGCCCGCGAGATCGGAGTCGACACAGTCGAGGCTGCGGTTGGGCGGAATGACTCCCCCGGCCAGCACCTGGCACAGCCCAACGATCTGGAACGCCGCAGCGCCGCCCTTCGAGTGACCCGTGAGGGTCTTCTGCGACATGACGAACAACGGGTTGCCGTCGCTGCGTCCGATGGCCTTGGCGAGACGCTCATGAAGCTCGGACTCGTTGAGTTCGTTGACGCCCGTCGAGGTGTCGTGCTTGCTCACGACGGTCACATCGTCGGCGGTGAGGCCAAGATCGGCAAGACCCTTGGCCAACGGAGACGACGTGCCGCCCAAACCAGCTGCGAGCGCGCCGAGACCGGGAGCCGGGATCGACGTGTGCATGCCGTCACCGAACGAGCCAACATACGCAATGACGCCCAAGACCGGGAGTCCCATACGTGCCGCCACGTCGCCGCGGGCGAGCAAGACCGTGCCGCCACCCTGCGACTCCACGAACCCGCCATGGCGGCGGTCGTTGGCACGGCTGAAGTAACGGTTCTCGATGCCCTTGGCGGCCATGACCGCAGAATCGGCGGTCGCCGACATGTCAGCGAAGCCCACGATGCCCTCGGCGCTCAAGTCGTCGAAGCCACCGGAAACGACGAAGTCGGCCTTGCCGAGCTTGATCTTGTCGACGCCTTCCTCGATCGAGACCGCGGTCGTCGCACACGCGGCGACCGGGTGGATCATCGCGCCATAGGAGCCGACGTAGGACTGGACGACGTGTGCCGCGATGACGTTGGGCAACGCCTCTTGGAGGATGTCGTTCTGCTTGGCCTCACCCAGGATCGTGTCGATGTAGAGCGAGTGCATGGACGACATGCCACCCATGCCGGTGCCCTGCGTGTTGGCCACGCGGGACGGGTGGACCCAACGCATGAGCTCGGCCGGGCTGAAGCCTGATCCGAGGAATGCGTCGACGGTGGCGACGATGTTCCAGAGCGCCACGCGGTCGACTGACTCGACCATGTCGGCCGAGATGCCCCAGGTCTTGGGATCGAAGCCGGTCGGAATCTGACCACCCACGGTGCGGGTGAGCTTCATCCGGCGCGGGACGCGGATCTCGGTGCCTGCGCGGCGCGTGACCTTCCAGTCGTCACCGTTCAGCTCGATGACAGTGCGCTCAGGCTCGGCGTCTTGGAACGAGCGAGCCTCAGCCTCGGACGAGACCACAAAGCTGAGGTCCTGATCGAGGAAGACCGAGGTCATCAGCGGGGCGGAGAGATCCTTGATCGAGCCGTCGTCGACGTAGGTACGGATGCCGCAGCGTTCGCGGACGACGTCCTCATAGCGATCGGCGATCTCGGCCTCGGGCACGAGATCACCCGACTCCACGTCATACCAACCGGGCTTCGGTGTGGACTCCCACACCACCAGGCCGGTCGTCCACGCGAGTTCGAGCACGCCGGCCGCGGACAGCTGATCGCTGACCTCGACCTCGAAGCGCGTGCGCGACGAGCCGTACGGGCCAAGCTCGGCTGCACCAACGATGACGACCATGTCTTCGGGACGCGCCTTCATCTTCGGCCAGTCGATCGCGGCGATCTCTTGCGGCGAAGCGGGCGAGGACGGCAAGGCCGCGATCGTGGCGGCCGTAGAGGCCACCTCGACCGAGTGGGTCATCGCTGCTCGCGCGTCACGGGCAAGGGTCGCCATGTCGAGGTTGGCCTCGGCGAGGCCGCCGGTCAGGTCCAGCTCGATCGGGGCTTGCGCAGCCTTGGTGCGCGAGGCGGCATCGCACGAGCGAAGCAGCTTGGCCGCCATCTGCTCGGTCGACCACGTCTCGACGCCGATTGCCTCAACTGCGTCGACCAAAGGATCGTTCTGACCCATGAGTCCAGTGCCCCTGACCCAGCCGATGATGGCGTGGACCAAGGTTACGCGGTCGGCCCAGGTGCGCTCGGCCTTCCACTTCGTGACGATCGCGTCGAGGGCAGCCTTGGCTTCACCGTAGGCGCCGTCACCGCCAAACATGCCGCGGTTGGGCGAGCCCGGGAGCACGACGTGGAGGCGCGCACCGAGATCGGTGTCTCGACCGATGCCGCTCAACGCTCCGATGAGACGTTCGACGCTCCAGAGGAGCACGCGCATCTCGGCTTCGGCCTGGCCACCAGCCGTGTCGAGGTCACCGCTCACGCGTGGTGCGGCGAAGGGGAACAACAGCGTGGGCTGCTGCGCGGCCTTGACGAGAACAGACTTGCTGCGGACCGTCTTGACCTGGTCCGAACCGATCCACGAGGCCAACGTGTCGACATCGGCGAACGACGCCATATTGGCTGGCACGAGCCACAAGGTCGCGCCATGAACCGCGTGCTGGCGGTAGAGCTTCTTGAAGAAGGCAAGCTTCTTCTGGTCGATGCTCGACGTCGTCGCCACAACGCTGGCACCGCCGGCGAGGAGTTCAGCGACCACAGCAGCGGCAATAGACCCGACGCTGGCGCCGGTGACCACGGCAGTGTCAGACGACCAGCGACCAGCCGACGTGTCGAGAGCTTCCTCGGCAATTTTGCTGAACCGCTTGGCCAAGCGCGATTTGCCAGCCGCATCGGCCTGCGTGGACCACCAACGGGCCTGCGTCGCAACGGTCTCGCCGGCGCCGGTGAAGTTGCCACCCTTGTCGCCGGCCCAGACACGAGCCAGGTCTTCGCGAGCGGACGCCCAACGGTCGTCGAACAGCACCGCCTTGTTGGCGTCGAATACCGGAGCGACGACACGCGGCCATTCGCTTCCGAGCTCGGACGTCACGAGGTCTTGCAGCTCGGTGTCAATGTCGGTGGTCGTCGACACGGCAGCAGGTGCATGACCTAGCTGTTCGAGGATGAGGCGAGCAGCCGAGGCCAGCACACCGGTCTTGCCAGTGATGTTCTCGGTGAACTCGCCGAGTGCCGCGAGGTCGACCGTGCCACCCGAGCCACCCTCGGCGGCGGGCATCGAGACCGCCACGCCACGCAGTGCGGCGACGGAGGCGACGGCCGCGTCGATGGCAGCGTCGACGTCGGTCGCTGAGGCGAGCGGCGCCGAGACGAGCCCACCCAGGTCTCCTCCGCGGACGCTAGCGCCCTCACGAGTGCCGAGCACGAAGGCTGCGGTGACGGACGAAGCCCAACCGGGGCCGAGCTGCCATACGCCGGTGACTCGCTCGGCGACAGCGGCGAGACGCTTGCCCGACGGGCCAAGTGCCTTTCGGGCGAGATCGTTGAACGCGTC
>JAOPXA010000107.1 GCA_025965395.1 Nocardioidaceae bacterium
GGCTACGACAACCCGGTGATCGTGCAGTATTTCCACCAACTGTTCGCCGCGCTGCATCTCGACTTCGGCCAGTCCGTGTCGCGAGGCCAGTCGGTGACGTCCTTGCTGGCGGAGAACTTCCCGCCGACCTTGGCGCTCACCACCATGGCGTTGTTCTTCACCGTGGTGATCGGCGGAACACTCGCCTTCGTCTCGACGTATGTCGGATGGCGGCCGCTCCGCTCGTTCCTCCAGCGACTTCCCGCCGTCGGTGTGTCCTTCCCCGCGTTCTGGGTGGGTCTGCTGTTGATCCAGCTGTTCTCGTTCTCCCTCGGTTGGTTCCCTGCCACGGGATCCGAAGGATTCTCGTCGCTGGTGCTCCCGGCGTTGACGATGGCGCTCCCGACGGCGGGCATGCTCGCCCAGGTGCTCATCCGTGGTCTCGAGGACACGTTGAGTCAGGCGCACATCGCCACGGCGCGCGCCAAGGGGTTGTCGCGTCTGGCCATTCATACCAAGCACGCACTCAAGAACGCCTCGCTTCCCGCGCTGACGATCTTGGGAGTCTTGGTGGGCCTGACGGTCACCAATGCCGTCGTGGCCGAGACGGTCTTCTCTCGCCTGGGGATCGGCCGGCTTGCCCAGCAGGCGGTCCTCGCCCAAGACATCCCTCTCGTGCAAGGCATCGTCGTCCTCGCCGCCGCCATCTTTGTCTTCGTCAACCTCGCCGTCGACCTGATCTACCCGCTCCTCGACCCGCGGGTGCTTCAGCACACCGCGACGCGCAAGTCCCTTCCCGTGGAGGTCCCGGTCTCATGAGTCTTGCCAGCATCGATCCCACGCTCATCGCGAGCACTCCGGTCCCGGTCGAACGCGATCGCACCTCCAACCGCGGACGTCAGACACGGCGTGAACTTCTGCGCCGTCCCGGATTTCTCATCGCCGTGACGTATGTGGTCCTCGTCGGGCTCACCGCATTGGTGCCGAGCCTGTTCACGTCTCGCGACCCCAACGCAACGGTGCCGAAGGAAAAGCTCCTCGCACCCAGCTGGTCGCACCTTTTCGGCACTGATGAGCTAGGTCGCGACCTCTTCACCCGCATGGTGCACGGCAGCGCCCTCTCGATCGGTGCCGTTCTCATCTCGGTCGGTCTTGCCGTCACTGTCGGCCTGCTGATCGGGGTCGTGTCCGGCTACGCAGGCGGCTGGCTCGATGGCCTGCTGATGCGCTTCGTCGACGTCATGCTGGCCATCCCCGCGCTGCTCCTCGCACTCGCGATCGTCACCGCCCTGGGTTTTGGCACCGTCAACGTCGCCATCGCGGTTGGTGTGGGTCTGACCCCGGGGTTCGCGCGGATCACCCGCGCTGAGGTGCTGAGGGTCAAGACCCTTCCGTATGTGGAGGCTGCTCGGTCGACGGGTGCGGGGCAGTTCCGCGTCTTGCGTCGCCATGTGTTGCCCAACTCGTGGGGCCCGGTCGTGGTCCTCGCGGTACTCGACATCGGCACGGCGATCCTCGCGGTCTCGTCCCTTTCCTTCCTGGGCTTCGGCGCCCCGCCACCGCAGTCAGAGTGGGGCTCGCTGATCTCGTCCGGACGTACGTATCTCGTGACGTCACCGTGGCTCACGTTGCTCCCGGGCCTCGCCGTCGGCGCGGTGGTCTACTCCCTCAATCACATCGGCAAGACCTTCGAGGAGATCCAGAGATGGCACTGACCTTCACCCCCCAGCCTCCCGTGCTGCAGGCCACGGGCACCCCGGTCCTCGAGATCGAGGACCTGTCCGTCGGCTTCGGCCCTAAGGGTCGCGAGCGCATCGTCGTCGAGAATCTCTCGCTGACGGTGCAGCCTGGCCAGGTCGTGGCCCTGGTCGGAGAGTCCGGCTCTGGCAAGTCCACGACGGCCCATGCGGCACTTGGTCTCCTGCCCGCGGGCGGCCGGATTGTCGGCGGTCGCATCATCCTGGGCGGCCATGACGTGACGCGCGCCGACGACAAGACGTTCCGCCAGCACCGCGGTCCGCTTGTCGGGCTGGTCCCGCAGGACCCCATGGTCGCGCTCAACCCGACCCTCAGGGTGGGTGAGCAGGTCGCCGAGGCGATCCGTCGACGTGGTGTGCCGAAGCGATCCGTCCCGGTCGAGGTGGCGGCCGTTCTCACGCGAGCAGGGCTCGACAACCCCGAGGTCCGTGCGCGTCAATATCCTCACGAGCTGTCGGGAGGCCAGCGTCAGCGGGTCCTGATCGCGATCGCCCTGGCAGGCAAGCCGCGCCTCCTGGTTGCCGACGAGCCGACCAGTGCTCTCGACGCAACCGTCCAGCGTCGGGTCCTCGACCACCTCGACCGGCTCGTCGCCGAATCACATACGTCACTGCTGCTCATCACCCACGACCTGGGTGTGGCAGTCGATCGGGCTGACCACCTCATCGTGATGTCGCAGGGACGCATCGTCGAGGAAGGCGTGCCCAAGGCCGTCGTCGCTTCGCCGCAGCACCCCTACACGCAACGGCTCTTGGAGGCGGCCCCCGGACTCGGGCGCAAGCGTCGTCCTGCGCCGCTGCCGCCCGTCGACGATGTCGTGCTGCGGTTCGAAGGTGTCACCAAGGACTTCACGTCGCGCAGCGGATTTGGAACACGGCACCAGGCACGCGTGCTCGACGACCTGACGCTCGACGTGCATCGTGGTCGCACGCTTGCCCTCGTGGGCGAGTCCGGCTCGGGCAAGACGACCGCCTTGCGGATCGCGATGGGGCTCGAGCGCCCCACTGCGGGCCGCGTCCTGTTTGACGGTGTTGATGTCGCGTCGAGTGATCGCAAGGAGCTTCGTGCCCTGCGCCGTCGCTTCCAGTTCGTGCACCAGAATCCCTTTGCCGCGCTCGACCCGCGCTTCACGATCCGCGACCTGATTGCCGAGCCGCTCGACTCTTTCGGCATTGGTGACCGCAAGTCACGAACCGCGACCGTCAGCAAACTGCTCGATCAGGTCGCTCTGCCAGCGAGCTATCTGGATCGGCGGTCGAACGAGCTGTCGGGTGGCCAGCGACAGCGGGTCGCCATTGCCCGAGCGCTTGCCTTGGAACCGGAGCTGTTGCTGCTCGACGAGCCGGTGTCGGCCCTTGACGTCTCGGTGCAGGCGCAGATCCTCGACCTCCTGGTCGACCTGCAGCGCGCGCTCGGACTCACCTACGTGTTGGTGTCGCACGACCTCGCCGTCGTGGCGGAGGTATCGCACCAGCTCGCGGTCCTTGATGGTGGTCGGATCGTCGAGATCGGTCCCACCGAGGAGGTCTTCGCCAGGCCTCAGCACGCGCTGACGCGTGCGTTGCTGGAGGCGGTGCCGGGGCTCCGGGCCACCGAGACGGAGGTACGCGGATGACTCGCTATGTCGTCATTGGCGCAGGTGCGTTGGGCGGCTTGCTGGCTGCTGAGCTGCACGACACCGGCCTGAGCTCGGTGCTGGTTGCTCGCGGTGCACACGGGGAGGCCATCGCGTCGTACGGTCTGCGCGTGCGCCGCCCGCACGCCACTGATGTCATCGAGGTGCCGGTGGTCTCCGGACCCGACGATCTGGAGCTTCAGCCGGACGATGTGCTCGTGCTTGCGGTCAAGACTCAGGACGTCGAAGAGGTCCTTCGTACCTGGTCGTGGCTCCCGGTCGCGGGCGGCGGAGTCGCGGCCGATCTACCGGTGTTGACCTTGCAGAATGGGCTCGCGACCGAGGAGGCCGTGCTGCGCCGGTTCGGCGAGGTCTACGCAGCTACGGCGTGGATCGCGGTGAGCCACCTGACTCCCGGCGAGATTGTCAGCCCGAGCTGGCCGTCCGTCGGCGTCATCTGGTTGGGCCGCCACCACGGCGGCACCGACGAGCGGGCCGAGCAGATCGCGGGCGATCTGCGGCACGCGCGCTTCGCGGCGACGGCAGTGCCTGATGTTGCTCGTTGGAAGGCGCACAAGCTGCGCGGCAACATCGTCAACGGACTGGACCTCTTCGCTGGCAACGAGGCCGATCTCCTTGAAGCGGGCCGGTTGCTGCTCGCGGAGCTCGATGACGTCTACGCCGCGGCCGGCATTGACCCCGTGGATCCCGAAGCCGAAGGCATCGAGCTTCCACCGTTGAAGATCGATGCCGTTCCCGGGCACGAGATCCATCGCCGTTCGACGTGGCAGAGCTTCGCCCGCGGTGCCGGCTCCGAGGTCGACTACCTCAACGGCGAGATCGTGCTGCTGGGCCGCCGCCACGGTGTTCCGACACCTGTCAACGAGTCGCTCCAACGCGTCCTTGGTGCACGATCTGCCTCCACGTCGTCAACCGAACCTATCGACGTACGCGTGTTGCTCGACGCAGCACTTCTCCCCACTCCCTAAGCCTCACCACACCCACCGGAAGGACCACCCTCATGACCGAAACCACCACCATCGCCTGCGACCTCCCCGCGGCTCCCTCAACTACCCATGCCGCCGTGCTGGTGAGTCCCGCGATTGCCGCCCTGGCGGTCCAGGGAGGCGCGCGCTTCATCGACGTCCGCAGCGACGGGTTCCGCGCGCGCACGGGCGGCCTTCCTCAGGCCGAGATCGTCGCCAAGGACCGCCTCGCCGAAGCATTCGCCGACACGTCTGACACCCGCCCGGTGGTCGTGATCTGTGGCTCGATCAATGGATCGGGACCGGTTGCCGAGCAGCTTGTCGCGAGTGGCTTCGGCAACGTCGTGCACGTTGACGGAGGCTTCGCCGCATGGAAGGACGCCGGGCTCCTGACCACACCGGCCACGGATCCCGACGCATGACGGTTGCGACGCATTCCTCGTTCGACGAGCTGACGCACGAGCTTGGCGACTGGTCCATTGCGCGTAGCGATCTCGATGCCGCAAGCCGCGACCGCTCGGGCTCTCAGGGCGACGGCTCTGCCGACCTCGTCGTTCGCGCGGGCTCGGTCGAGGAGGTGCAGGCGACGTTGAGGTTCGCCCATACGCACGGTATTCCTGTCGTGCCTCGTGGCGCTGGCAGCGGCGTGGCCGGGGGAGCGGTGGCTCATCCGGGAAGCATCGTCCTTGACCTCTCGCGCCTCGATCGGATCATCGAGATCAGGCGCGACGACCAGGTTGCCGTCGTCGAGCCGGGGGTCATCACGGCGGCGCTCGACGCCGAGGCCGGCCTGCACGGACTCTTCTACGCGCCCGATCCGGGCAGTGTGAGCATCTCCACGATCGGCGGCAACATCGCGACCAACGCAGGTGGATTGCGGGGCGCAAAGTATGGCGTCACACGCGACTCGGTGCTTTCGCTCGACGTCGTGCTCGCCGACGGCCGACTCGTGACGGTGGGGCGCGAGACCTTGAAACGCGTCACAGGCTACGACCTGCTCGGGTTGTTCGTCGGGTCAGAAGGCACGTTGGGTGTCGTCGTACGCGCCACGCTTCGCTTGCTGCCGAGACCCGTTGCGGTGAGCACGGTGGCGGCATATTTCGCCACGATCGACGATGCCGCAGAGGCGGCCATCGCGGTGCGGGCATCGGGTGTGCGGCCAGTCGCTCTAGAGATCGTCGATGGCCCCACGTTGGCCGCGATCGATGCGCTCGACGGCACGCGCTTGCGGGACCGCGGAGAGGCGTTTTTGATCGCGCAGACCGATGGGTATGCAGCGGGGATCGAGGCAGCGGTCATCGTCGATGTCCTCGCGCCGCTCGCCACCTACGTCGAGGCGTCGGACGACCCGGTCGAAGGTGCACGATTGATGACTGCTCGGCGCAATGCGCTTCCGGCACTCGAGGTCATCGGGAGGGCAGTGATCGAGGACATCGCGGTGCCGCCATCGCGCTTGGCGGAGGCCGTGCGCGGGATCCACGAAATCGCTGCACGGACGGGTGCCCAGATCTTCGTCTTCGCTCATGCCGGCGACGGCAACATTCATCCGATCGTCGTGGTCGACCACGGTGTCGAGGTTCTGCCCCCCTACGTGGCGCGTGCCGTCGACGAGATCTTCGCTCTGGCGCTGCGGCTTGGCGGGACCTTGACGGGTGAGCACGGCATCGGGCTGCTCAAGCGTGACTGGGTGGCGCGTGAGGTCGGCAGTGACATCGATGCCCTCCAGCACGCCCTCAAGAACCTGCTCGACCCCACCGGGATCCTCAACCCCGGCAAGGCCATCTGAACCATGAAGGAGCTGATCCAGCCATGAAGGTGTCGATCGTCGTCGGCAACCCCAAGCCTCGGTCCCGCACCTGGGACGCCGCGCACCGTGTCGCCGCTGGACTGGGCGCGGACGAGGTGGTGGCGTTCGACCTGGCCGAGCTCGGGCCCGGACTGCTCGGGTGGGGAGACCCGGACGTCGCGCATGCGGTGGCGGAAGTTGCTTCGAGCGACGTGGCGATCTTCGCGTCACCGACGTTCAAGGCGACCTACACCGGGCTGATCAAGCTGTTCCTCGACCAGCTACCCGGTGCCATCGGCCTAGAGGGCGTGGTTGGTGTACCCCTGATGTTAGGAGGGAGCCCGGCACACTATCTAGCGGCGGAGCTGCACTTGAAGCCCGTCCTCGTCGAGGTGGGTGCCACCGTGCCGGCACCTGCGCTCTACCTGATCGACACGGCCGAGCAACCAGACGCCGTCGAGCAAGGGTGGCTGGATCGGTGGGGACCGGTGATCCGTGCGGCCGTCGGAGTGGGCGTATGAGTGCGGTAGAGATTGACGACGAGGTGCTGCAGAAGTCGTTCCGCGCCGCGATGGGCAACGTTGCAGCGGCGGTGGCCGTCGTCACGACCTTCGATCAGGGCGAGCCGGTGGGGTCGACGGTGAGCGCGTTCGCCTCGCTGTCGATGGAGCCACCGATGCTGCTCGTGTCGCTCGACAACCGCTCGTCGCTGCTCTCTCGGCTGCAGGTGGGCTCGGTGGTCGGTGTCAACGTGCTCGCGGCGCATCAGGATCAAATCGGGCTGCGGTTTGCGCGGTCAGCTCCTGACAAGTTCGCGGACATCGCGTGGCGCGCCGAGGATGGCGCGCCGGGGCTCGTCGATCGGCATGCGTGGGTCGCGTTCGATGTGACGCAGTTCGTGGAGGCCGGGGACCACACCTTGGTCCTGGGGCGCGTCAAGGCTGCTGACACCTACGCGAATGCACCCCTCACCTACTGGCAGCGGACGTTCGGGTCGCACCAGGTCTTCTAGACGCGCCACTGAGCACTCAGGGGACCGTCAGGGTGTTTCAGGGGCTTGTCCCCGATGCGGGGGGTGGTCGGATGACGCGAGTCTGAGGTCATGACTTCAACACATACGGGTGCCGCTGGCACCGGGCGGCGATCGGCATGATCCGCGCCCAGGGACTCACCAAGACCTTTGCAGGCAAGACTGCGGTCAACGGCATCGACTTCACGGTCGAGCCTGGCCGCGTCACCGGCTTCCTCGGGCCTAACGGCGCCGGCAAGTCGACGACCATGAGGATGATCCTCGGACTCGATGCGCCGACCTCGGGGACCGTGTCGGTCCGCGGTCATCGGTACGCCGCGTCGCCCGCACCGCTTCGGGAGATTGGCGCGCTCCTCGAGGCGCACGCGATCCACCCCGGAAGGTCGGCGCGCGACCACCTGCGGTGGATGGCGGCGAGCAACGGCATCCCCACGACGCGCGTGGGGGAGGTGCTGGAGCTGGTGGGGCTCGACAGCGTTGCGGGGCAACGTGCGGGACGCTTCTCGCTCGGCATGGGGCAACGCCTGGGCATCGCCGCGGCGCTCATCGGCGATCCGCCGGTGGTCGTGCTCGACGAGCCGGTCAACGGCCTGGACCCCGAAGGCATCCGCTGGGTGCGTTCGCTCGCCCGGCAGCTCGCGGACGAAGGGCGTACGGTCTTCGTCTCCAGCCACCTCATGTCGGAGATGGCTCTGATGGCCGACCATCTCATCGTCATCGGGCGGGGCATGATCCTCGCCGACAGCTCGCTGCAGACCTTCATGGCCGAGCACGCGGCCTCGTATGTCAGGGTCAAGGCACCGCGGTCTACCGCGGTCGAGGCCGTGTTG
Organism: Nocardioidaceae bacterium; assembly: GCA_025965395.1. Taxonomy (GTDB): domain Bacteria; phylum Actinomycetota; class Actinomycetes; order Propionibacteriales; family Nocardioidaceae; genus JAOPXA01. Next base: position 7,985 of record JAOPXA010000107.1, read on the forward strand.
GTGGACCAACACCTCGAGGTCAAGCGTCACGGCGACGAGCTACGCGTGCAAGGTCTGGACGCCGCTTCGATTGGCGACCTCCTCGGCGCCAAGGGACTTGTCCTGCATGAGCTGACTCTGGTGCGTTCCTCCCTCGAGGACGCTTTCATGACCCTGACGGCCGACAGCGTGGAGTACCACGCCAAGGCCGCCGACGAGATCAAGGCAGGAGCCCGACGATGACCACCACGACACTCGAACCCAAGCTCGTCCAAACGTCTCCCGTCGAGCGCGCCACCTTCACGTATGTCGTGCGGGCCGAGTGGATCAAGCTCTGGACGGTCCGTTCGACCTGGTGGACCGTCGCCGCGCTCGTCGTCCTCGGCGCCGGACTCACCACCTTGGTCTGCTGGGGCAATGCGGACTGGCTCGCCAACGACCCCGAAGCTGATTCTCCGGGCTCGTTCATCACGTGGGGCATGATGATCGCGCAGGTGTGCGCGATCGTGATGGGCGTCTTGACCGTCACGTCCGAATACGGCTCCGGAATGATTCGCACGACGTTTGCCGCGGTGCCAAGTCGGGGACGGGTCTTCGCAGCCAAGGCAGTTGTCGTGGCGTCGGTGCTCTTCGTCGTCGGTACGCTGACGGCCCTGCTGGGCTACGTGGGCGGCAACTTCTTCCTCAATCGCGCGGGCATTGGCATGTCGCTCGAGGGTGACGTCCTGCGAGCCATGTATGGAAGCGGGCTCTTCCTTGCGGGGTTGGCCATCTTCTCGATGACGGTGGGCTTCCTGGTGCGGCATACGGCAGCGGCGGTGTCGATCGTCCTGGCGCTGGTGTTCGTGATCGGCAACATGGTGATCCTGATTCCCGGCGATTTCGGAGTGTGGCTCGCTCGGCTCATGCCCGGCAACGCGGGCGGCTCGATTGCCGCGCCGGTGCCGTTCAACCCGGACCTGCTCGACGCCTGGGCTGGCTTGGGGATCTTCGTGGCCGAGACAGCGGCCCTGGTCATGCTCGCGCTATACCTCCTGCGCAAACGCGACGCCTAACCCACCACACCCTCCTCCGCTGGGGGAACCAATATGGTCGTCTTTCGGACAAAATCACGACCATATTGGTTCCGCCAGGGAGGCAGGGCTACTGCTTGGGCTTTTCGTCCTCGACCGCTTCGGCTTCCTCGTCGCGAGCAGCTTGCTCGGTCGGAGCCTCGTCGCCGTCTGGGCGAAGCTCTTCGGCCGGGCTCTCGCCTTCCGGTGCCTCTCCGGTCGCAGACCCTGCGTCATCTACTGGCACGTTGTGCTGTGCGGCGACCGCCTTGTCGTCCTCGGTCACGCCGTCTCCTTCGGTATGGGGTGCGTTGAGCTCCTCGACGGACTGTCCGGCCGTGTGGTCAGCAGAGGCGCCTTCGCTGCTGGCCTCGGCGGCCGGACCGACGTCTTCGGTCTTGCTGATCGAGTCCGGGTTGGCCTCGTCAGCCGGTGAGGGTTCGGGCTCAGTCACTACGGCTGCGGCCGTTGCGGCCTCCGCCTCAGCAACGACGGCCTCAGTCTCCTCGACCTCCGGCTCGACCTTGCCGCGGCGCACGGCCTCGAGCAACAGCTGAGCGACGTCGAGCACCTCGACCTCTTCGCGGGCCTTCCCCTCGGACTGCTTGAGGGTCAGGCCGTCCGACAGCATGACGCGGCAGAACGGGCAGCCGACGGCGATCTGGTCGGCGCCGGTCTCCACGGCCTCCTTGGTGCGGTTGAGGTTGATCCG
>JAOPXA010000318.1 GCA_025965395.1 Nocardioidaceae bacterium
GAAGCACGCGAGCTCGTCAAGGACGTACCGGTCCGCGAGAAGACCACCTACACCGCCAAGGAGGCTGACACCTCGATCCGCGCCTTCCGCGACGAAGTGATCGCCGCGATTGGCACGCAGAACCTCATCGACGTCCGCAGCCCCGACGAGTTCGCCGGGCGTCTGTTGGCTCCGGCGCACCTCCCGCAAGAGGCCGCGCAGATCGGTGGCCACATCCCCACGGCCGGCAACGTGCCGTGGAGCAAGGCGGCCAACGAGGACGGCACGTTCAAGAGCGACGCCGAGCTCAAAGAGCTGTATGCGGAGGCAGGCCTCGACACGTCGAAGGACACCATCGCGTACTGCCGCATCGGTGAGCGCAGCTCGCACACGTGGTTCGTGCTGAGCGAGATCCTCGAGCTTCCCCATGTCAAGAACTACGACGGATCGTGGAGCGAGTATGGCTCGCTGCGCGGCGTACCAGTCGCTCTCGGCGACGCTCCCGGAGAGGCATAGCTATGTGCGGCGCAACCAAGAAGGGTCCCAGCCTCGCGGGGATCGACCTCAGCAAGCAGACCATCATCCAGGGGATTGTCACCAAGGGTGATCAACCGGTCGGCAACGCATACGTGCGTCTGCTCGACCAGACCGGCGAGTTCACCGCAGAGGTGCCGACCTCGGCGACCGGGCAGTTCAGGTTCTTCGCGGCACCGGGCACGTGGACGCTGCGCACCTTGGCGCCGAGCGTCGAGCCGGTCGAGCGCAAGGTGCACGCCCAGCAGGGTGTCGTCGCCGAAGTAGCCGTCGCGATCTAGCAGCCCTCCTTTTGCGGCACCCCCTTGACGGGAAAATCTACTTTTGTTATGGAAATCGCTATCAAAAGTAGATTTTCTTGTTGGTGGGGACGTATCCGCCGCGCTTGAGCATCCGGACCAGCTGGTCGATCACCTGGTCCTCGCAGTGCCGCAGGCGTATGAACTAAAGATCAGCAGGCGTCCGGCGGCGATGGAGATCTCGTTGGCGCGCAGGAGGTCGCCGTCCCAGGTGCTGATCCACATGTGCGGTATGCCATGGATCTCGACCGTAGTGTCGAACTCATCCCATGCGGCATCCAGGTAGAAGCGACCGTCCTTGCCCTTCACGACGCGTCGTGACAAGCCCCTGTTGCATGCCGGCGATGATCAGGACCCGCGCGCGGCGAGGGACGGGCGTCCACGATGCCGCGTCGATCAGGCTTCGAGCGATGCGAGTCCGAGGTGGCTGTCGTTGAGCGGGGTCGTCTGATCCTGGGAACTCATCTGGCCAGGTTGACCGCTGCGACCTGCCTGCATCCAGGCCCGCAACTCCACCTGGGACAACCCCACCCGCTGCCATACGCCGTGGAAGAGCAGCTGCCGCAGACGACCCCTCGTTCCCGTCAGAGGGAGGGGGCGACGAGGGGCGGTTACTTCACGGTCGTGGGGTCGCCCAGGACGTCGTCGGGGTATTTCTTGAGGTAGGGGGCCATGCGATCGGCCTTCAGGGCGGCGAACAGCTCGGCCGACTTGGCCTCGTCGTAGACCTCGTATGCCCCGCTGGTGGCGTCGTTGCCCTCGCCGGAGATCGGCAACGTCAAGAAGGTGACGTTCTTGGAGCTCAGCTTGCGCATCGACAACGCCAGCGCTCGGATGTCGCCACCCTCCCAGTCCTCATCGATCACGATGTTCTCGGTGACCGCGGACAGCACATTGGTCAGGCGGATCGGGTTGGTGAACGTGCTCTTGCTGAGCAGCCCCTCCATGGTGGCGCGCAGGAAGTTCTGTTGGCGCTGGATCCGTCCGAAGTCGCCGTTGGCCAGACCGTGGCGGGTGCGCACGTAGGCGAGCGCGTTCTTGCCCTGCACCTTCTGGCAGCCGGCCTTCCACTGGATGTTCTGACCGGAGTCGTAGAACGACTCGGGGATGCAGACCTCGACGCCACCGAGCGCGGTCGACAGGTCACGGAAACCCTCCCAGTCGACGATGACCATGTGGTTCATCCGGATGCCGGAGAGGTTCTCGATCGTCGACAGCGTGCCGTTGGGCCCGTAGAACGCCATCGAGGCATTGGCTTTGTTCTGAGATCGGTAGGCACCGAGGGCGTCGTAGATCTTGACGCGCGTGTCGCGCGGGATCGAGACGAGGCTGACGCTCTTGCGGTTGGCGCTGATGTGCACGATCATCATCGTGTCGCTGCGGAATGCCCCGACGGGCCAGGTCTTCTTGGCGAGCGCCGCCTTGATCGAGGCGCCGCCGGTGTTGCCGCCACCGGCGCCCTGACCCGCATCAGACCCGAGCAGCAGGATGTTGAGCGCCTTGCCCTTGTCAGGATCGGGACGATTGGCGATCTTGTCCTGACCGGCCACGGACGGCACGTTGTTGAGCTTGCTGTTCAGCACGTATGCCCACGCCGCCCCCGAGCCTCCGAGCACGATCACGATCGTGAGCAGCACCGTGATGGCCCTGCGGTGGCGGTAGCGGAACTTCTCGCTCCCTACGCGTCGCTTGCCGCGGCCCTTACTCAACGTTCTTCGCCTTGCCGAGTGCAGCCTTCGGGTACTTCGTCAGGTAGGCATCGACATTGTCGGACTTCATGGCGGTCCAGAGCTCCTGAGCCTTGGCTTCGTCGACGCGGAGGTAGCTGCCGTTGGTCTTGTCGTTGCCGTAGCCAGCGATCGGGAGCGTCATGAACTTGACGTTCTTGACGGTCACGCCGCGCATCGCAAGCGCGAGGGCACGGATGTCGCCGTTCTCCCACGCTTGGTCGATCACGATGTTCTGGGTCACCGCGCTCAGCACGTTGGTGAGCCGAAGCGGATTGGTGAACGTGCCCTTGCTGAGGAGCTGGCTCATGGTGGCGCGCAGGAAGTTCTGCTGGCGCTCGATGCG
>JAOPXA010000162.1 GCA_025965395.1 Nocardioidaceae bacterium
GACGCGGGTGAGCTCGTGGCCTTCTATGCCCGGGTCTCGGACGAGTCAAAGTACTTCAGATTCTTCGCACCGTACCCGAAGCTGTCCGACAAGGACGTACGCCGGTTCACGACCGTCGATCACGACCGCCGGGTCGCCTTCGTGATCACGATTCGCGAGCGCATCATCGGCGTCGGCCGCTACGACGCGATCGGCGACACCGATGCCGAGGTGGCCTTCCTAGTCGAGGACGCCCATCAAGGTCGAGGTCTTGGTCAGCTCTTGCTCGAGCACCTTGCGCAAGCTGGCCGCGAGCGCGGCATGAAGCGCTTCTATGCAGATATTCTCCCCGACAATTCGCGGATGATTCAGATCTTCCGCGAGCTCGGCTACGTCATCGAGAGTGCTCTTGACGGTGGGGTCGTACGTCTCGCGCTCGCCCTCGATCCGACCACCATGGCCATCGGTGTGATGCAAGCGCGCGAGCAGCGTGCTGAGGCCGCCTCCATCGAGCGCATCTTCAATGCCTCGAGCGTCGCCGTCGTGGGCGCTAGCCGCCGCCAGGACAGCATCGGCCAGGCGTTGGTCCGCAACCTCGTCCTGGGTGACTACTCGGGCAGCGTCTACGCGGTCAACCCGCAGGCCGAGGCAGTCTCGGGCCTCCCGGCATACCGCAGCGTCAGCGATATCCCGGGCGACGTCGACATGGCGATCATCGCCGTTCCCGGTGATGCCGTGTCCGAGGTAATTCTGGACTGCGCCAACAAGGGTGTCCACGGCGTCGTGGTCATCTCCTCGGGCTTCGCCGAACAAGGACGCGACGGCAGGATCCGTCAACAACGTCTGTTGGGCATGACGCGCCGCTACGGCATGCGCCTCATCGGCCCCAACTGTCTCGGCATCATCAGCACGCATCCGTCCATGCAGCTCAACGCCTCGTTGTCGGGGGTCATGCCGCCTCGTGGCCGGGTGGGGTTCTTCTGCCAGTCTGGCGCGCTAGGCACGGCGATCCTGGAGACCGTCGATCGACGTGGTCTGGGTCTGTCGACTTTCGTCTCAGCGGGCAACCGCGCCGATGTCTCGGGCAACGACTTGCTGCAGTACTGGCAGCAGGACGAGGCGACCGAGGTCATCCTGCTGTACTTGGAGTCGATCGGTAACCCGCGCAAGTTCTCCCGCATCGCACGGCGGGTGTCTCAGTCGAAGCCAATCGTCGCGGTCAAGTCGGGCCGCTCGACCCAAGGCGTCCCGGTCGGCCACGCGGTCAAACGCACGTCGGCTCCACAGGCCGCGGTCGATGCGATGTTCCGGCAGGCCGGTGTCATCCAGGTCGACACTCTCGATGAGATGTTCGACGTTGCCCAGCTCTTGGCGCACCAACCGCTGCCGCGTGGTCCGAGGGTGGCGATCGTGGGCAACTCCGACGCTATGGGCCTCCTGGTGGCCGACGCGGCGACCGCTGCAGGCCTGATCGTGTCCGAGCCCATCTCGCTGGGCGCCGGAGCCAACGCAGACGACTTCGAGCAGGCGCTCGACGCCGCACTCGACAACCCAGCCATCGACGCACTCGTCACGGTCTACATCCCGCCGCTCAACACCACGGGCGAAGAGGTGGCAAACGTCCTAGCCGCCGTCGGTGAGCAGTCCGACAAGCCGATCGTGTCCAGCTTCCTTGGAAGTGAGGGCGTGCCTCAGCTCTTGCGTGTGCCCGACCTCGGTGGGGCGGCCGGACGCGGCTCAGTGCCTTCATACTCTGCGCCCGAGTCCGCCGTACGTGCGCTCGCGCGGGTCGTGAACTATGCGGCGTGGGCAGGTCGTGACCATGGCAAGGTCTCGCTCGGACTCGACCACGCCACCGGAGACGCGCGCGCACTCATTCGACAGGTGCTCGCCGAAGCCCCGCGTGGTGCGCTTTTGTCGACGGAGCAGACGCACTATCTGCTGGCCTGTTATGGCATCGATTTGTGGATGTGGGTCGGCGTGCACTCTAAGGAGGAAGCAAAGGCCGCGGGTGAGCGCCTTGGGTGGGAGGTCGTCCTCAAGGCCGCCAGCGAGCGGCTTCGAGTCCGTCCCGACCTCGCGCACGTCTGGCGCAACATCCACGACGCCAGCGACATGGACGATGCCTGGGACAACTTGGTGTCGCTGGTCGGCGACTACCGCGACACCCAGTACATCGTGCAGAAGATGTCCCCTCCGGGCGTGCCGCTCACGTTCCGTGCGACGGAGGACGCGCTCTTCGGACCCATCGTGTCGTTCGGGCTGGCAGGTGCTTCAAGTGATCTGCTCAATGACCGCTCATACGGCATTCCCCCCTTGACCGACGTCGACGCGGCCACGATGATCAGCGATCTCAAGTCAGCGCCACTCTTGTTCGGTTATCGCGGGTCCACGCCAGCCGATGTCGGTGCCATCGCGGACTTCATCCAGCGGATCGCCGCGCTCAAGGACGACTTGCCCGAGGTGGCCGAGCTCGACCTCGAGCCAGTCTTGTCCCACGAAAAGGGGCTGACGGCACTGAGCGCACGTGCCAAGATCATGCCGACCGCCGAGACGCGCAGCGAGTGGTACGTCCGCCGCCTCGGGCAACCGTCGTCCATGGGCGATACCCTTCCGGGGTGACGCCCATGACCGACAAGTCCCCGGAACTCTTCGACGCGATCAGCCGAAGCGGCTACTACCCGGAGGTCGTCGCAGCGGGTCTGCGTGATGCTTTGGCGGGGGAGCCGTCGCTTGCCTTCGTGCTGCACCACGAGCCGACCTTCGACCGTGACGAAGTGCGTCGGCACATGACCGTGCTCGTCCTGACCGCATCGCGACTCGTCCTCACTCATACCGACGAGCACCCGCCCGATGACATGCTCGACACGCCCTACACATCGACGACGACCGAGGCCGTGCCGATCTCGGCGGTTCGTTCCGTCGTCGTCACCCGCATCGTTCCCGAGAAGCTGCTCGCTGCTGCCGAAGCAGTCTTGACCATCGGTTGGGGCGCAGTGTCCCGCGTCGACCTCGAGCCGGCGGTATGCCCTGATCCCAACTGCGATGCTGATCACGGCTACACCGGCAACATCTCGGGCGACGACTTCATGCTGCGCGTGAGCTCGACTGCCGACGGCGGGGGAGCGGTCGAGCGACTCTTGGCCTTCTCGCGCGCCGTCTCCTCGGCGACGACCCGGCCAGGTTCGCTCGCGGTCGTGCAGTGACAGATCAGCTCCTTCCGGCCTATGGAGAGCGATCGCTCACCGAGATCTTCAGCAGCGTGGGAGCCGCCATGGGCGTCGAAGGGTGGCGCAACGCCCTTGACATGCCTCAAGCGCACAACACCGTGGTGCTCCTTGTTGACGGGCTCGGCTACGACTTGCTCAGCGAACACCGTGCCGTCGCGCCGTACCTCAGCTCCCTCCTTGGCCGCGAGGCGCTGACGTGCGGGCTGCCCAGCACGACAGCGACGAGTCTCACCTCGCTCGGCACAGGCTTGACCCCTGGCACCCATGGCGTCGTCGGCTACACGTCAAGGATCCCGGGCACTGACAAGCGGCTCAACTCATTGACATGGGATCAGCCGATCGACCCTCTGGTCTGGCAGCCCTACCCGACCATGCTTGAAGCCCTTGCCACACACGGAATCAACGCTCAATCGGTCAACACGCGTCGCTTCGCCAACACGGGGCTGACGATCTGCAGCCAGCGGGGAGTCCCCTTCCACGGCGTCGAGTCAGTGGACGAACGACGAGACGTCATTGGCCGCGTCCTCGGCGATCCTGGCCCGACGGTGGTCTATGCGTATGAGTCGACGCTTGACCACACCGGCCATGCCCACGGCTGCGACTCGGTCGAGTGGATCGAGCGGCTCAGCGCAATCGATCGTGAGCTCGGTGACCTGCGCGAATCGTTGCCCGCGGACACCGCGCTGGTCATCACCGCTGATCACGGCATGATCGACGTTCCGAGGGGCAACCGCTTCGACCTCGACGACTACCGCGAGTTGCGCGACAACGTCACGTTGATTGCCGGTGAGGCGCGGTTCCGCCACCTTTACGTCACGCCGGGCCAAGCAGAGTCAGTGGCCAAGACGTGGTCGGGCATCCTCGCTGATCGTGCTGTCGTGGTGACCCGCGACGAGGCCGAATCTGCAGGCTGGTTTGGGCCCACAGTCGAAACCGTCCGTCCGCGCCTCGGCGACGTGATGGTGGCGGCTCTCGACGACTTCGCGGTCTTCACCCGCGAGGACTTTCCGCTGGAGATGCAGATGGCCGGATTCCACGGCTCGCTCACTCCCGTGGAGATGCGGGTCCCGTTGTTGGTGGATTTCTAGAACTCAGGTGCGACGGCCGAAACGCACGGGGCACTCGGGCTCAACCGATCCGTCGAGTGGCGCAGTTTGGGGGTCTAGATGCCCCAAACGGGCGCAGATTGCGCCACTCGCGAGACGAACTGCGCCACTCGCGGTGCGGTGCAGAAGCGGTGCGGTGCAGAAGCGGTGCGGGTCAGTCGGCTTTGTTGCCGAACATGATCTCGTCCCAGCTGGGGAC